>JBASAV010000207.1:0-6444 GCA_049650785.1 Lewinella sp.
TGCTTTATCCTTGACCCAAATATCGAATCATGCTACGTACCCTGTATTCCACGCTGTCCATCCTGGCGCTGTGCTTTTTCACCGCTTGCGGAACCAACAGTTCACCGGATAACGCTGAAGTCGCTGCCAATACCGTCACGGAAATCGATGCCGATCAATTCGGCGGTATCGCGTTGTACACACTCCGCGACACCATGTCAAAGGATCCTCGCGCCGTACTGGAGGCGGTAGCGGAACTGGGCTACGAATACATTGAGGCCGCCGGCTACAGCGACGGGAAGTACTACGGTATGGAACCTGCCGCCTTTAAAGCCATGCTCGATGAGGTAGGTCTCAAGCCCATGAGCAGCCATCAGAGCAGCATGACCCGCGAGAATGCCGAAACCGAGATCGCCGATGCCAAGGCCGCCGGGTTCGAGTACATCGTGATCCCCGTACCGCCGGAGGGACTATTCAATTTCGACCCCGCAACGCGGAAGCTGGGTATGACCGGCACGGTTGGCGATGCCTCCGACATCATCAATGACATTGCCGCCCAGGCGTCCGCCCAGGGCATGAAGGCGCTGTACCATAACCACGATTTCGAGTTCGTAGCGAACGAGGAAGGTATCGTGCCCATCGATTACTTCATCCAGAACTCCAACCCCGATGACCTGAACTTCCAGATGGACCTCTACTGGGTCACCAAGGCGGGAGCCGATCCGGTCGAATACTTCGAGAAGTACCCCGGCCGCTTCAAAGCCTGGCACGTCAAGGACATCGATGATGAGGGCCGCTTTGCCCCCGTCGGTACCGGCAGCATAGACTTCGACCGCATCCTCGCCGCGAAAGATCAATCCGGTATGGAATTCTACCTGGTGGAGCAGGACGCTACCTTCAACGAGACGCCCATGGAGGCTATCGAGATCAGCCATAAGGGGCTGGAGGAGATCGGCTTCGAGTAAGCGGTTTTCAACCCCCTGTCACGGCGCGTGGATCGCGTAGGGGCAGCAAGTAAGTCTGGCATTTACCGACAAGACCCGCAGCGGACGCTGCGGGTCTTGTCGTTCCCGGTGCCGCGCTACGCGTAAGCCGCGATCTACAGGTCCTGGCCGAGGAGCAGGAGGAGCCAGACCGCTTCGGCCAGCCGCTCCCGCAGGAAGTGCCGCGCCTTGACCAGCTGGCTCTTGACGGTGTGGGGGGAAATGCGGAGTATGTCGGCGATCATGCCATTCCCAACCCCCTGGTAGTAGTGCAGGATGAAGATGCGCCGCCGTACGGGGGGCAGCAGTTCAATGGTTTGCTGGATGAGCCGCGACTGCTCCCGGGCGATGAGTTGGTGGCCGCCGTCGCGGTGGGTGACCAGCGGGTAGTTTTCGGCGAAGGCGGTAGCTAAGCGCTGATCGGCGGCAATTTTCTTCAGGTAATTGAAGGCGGTATCGCGGGCGATCTTGTGCAGCAGGGCGGACAGCGGACGCTCGGGATCGACGACGGAGCGCCGCTTCCAGAGCTGGATGAATACGTCGGCGGTCGCTTCTTCCGCCAGGTCCTGCCGCCTGATCAGGCCGAGGCAAAAGGTGTAGATCTTCCCCTGGTATTTCCCGAAGAGCTGACGGAAACAATCGTGATCACCGGCGATGAAACCCGCTACTAACTGTCGTTCCTCCTTGGTTTGCATGATGACCGTACGGTTTGGCCAGGGTAAATTAGCGTTTCATTGCGTAAATAGAAAAAATTTAAAAATTTATCCTGTCCGGGTAATCCCTTTCCAAATTCAAATTGGAGTAGGTATGAGTGGGCCGGAAAGGCACCCCTCACGTAACTATGAAAGATCCGGTAATGGAACAGCTGACTGAGAAACTCTACCGGGGGGAAGCCTCCCCGGCCGAACTGCATCAGTTGTTCCACCTCCTGCGTCAGTCGGATGAAGCTTCCCCCCCGGAAGTACTGGAGCGCCTGCTGGCGGAATTGCCGGAAGAACCGGTGTTCGGCGACCAGGGCGACGAAGACGGAATCAGGAAGAAGGAACAAGCCCGCATCTTCTCCCGCGTCGAAGCGGGTATCACGACGCAGCCGCGGGTCCGGCGAATTGGCGGCTACTGGCGCGTTGCCGCGGCCGTGATCATCGGCGTGGCGGCCTTCCTGTTGCTTTTCCGGGGGGAAGACACCACCCTGGTCACCTTCGCCACGGGACCCGGACAGATCGAGCAACTCAGCCTGCCCGACGGCTCCCGGGTGACCCTCAACGGCAACTCTTACCTGAGCTACGCCGCCGACTGGGAGGACGGAGCGGACCGCTTCGTGCAACTGGAAGGGGAAGCCTACTTCGAAGTGACGAAACAGCCCGCTACCAACGCCAAGTTCTCGGTGCGCACCCCCGACCTCACGGTAGAGGTGCTCGGTACGGTTTTCAACGTAAGCACCCGCCGCGAGGAAACCGAAGTCTTCCTGGAAGAGGGCAAAGTAAACGTCGCCCTGGAAGTAAATGCCGGGGTGAAAACGCTTGCTCTGGAACCGGGGGAATCCCTGACGTATTCCGCCAAATCACAGAAGCTGGCCCCGCCCCAACCGGCCGAAATGGAAACCGAAACCGCATGGAAAAGAGGCGTGCTGATCTTTCGCGAGCAACCCCTGCTCAGCATCCTGGAAGAACTGGCGACGGCCAACGAGTTAAAATTCAGCATCACCGACGATGCACTGAAGGATGAGGTATTCACCCTCGCCCTGCCCACCACGAATATGGATTCCACGATGAGCTTGCTGGCTAAAACTACGCAGACCAGCATCCGTAAGCGCAACGGGGAATTTATCATCTCAGCGGGCGGGTCCGTCGAGTGATGTTGTTGCGGAAGGGCCTGAGAGGCGCTTTCCTATAGTCTTAAGTCAATCTTGTAAATCACTAGTATATGATTTTCTCCTTACTTCGTAGGGGGCTCCTAAGCATGCCCCTACTCCTGCTATGCGTACAACTGTGCGCTGCTTCTGACACCGGCAGGCAACAAATGCGCCCCCTGGCCGAGGTGCTAGAGGAGATGAGCGAAACCTATCAGGTTTTCTTCAACTACCGGAATGAATTGGTCGCGGACCGCCTGGTCGACTTCGAGCTCAAAAGCGGGGAAACCCTCGAATCGGCCGTTAGCCGGCTGACGGAAGCAGTGGGGCTGAATTTCGAGATTGCCAGCGACCGCTTCGTTATCATTTATTCCCGCAGTAAAGCGGGGGAGCGACTGGCCCGCAAACTACGCCGGAAGGTGGGCCAGCTGGAACGTATCGAGGGCGGTGAAGCCCTGCAGCCGGCCGGTATCCGGCCCCTGCGGCGGGTGCTGGAGTACTCCCGGGAAAAATTGGCCGCGGCCCAGCTCGTTTCGGGTACCGTCACGGACGGCACCGGACAGCCCCTGATCGGAGTATCGATCCAGGAACAGGGAACCACCAACGGAACCGTCACCGACATTGACGGCCAATATTCCCTGACGGTTGAGGACGAGGAGAGCGTACTGCTCTTCTCCTACATCGGTTTCAAGGCCACCTCCGCCACCGTCGGAGCCCAGAGTACCATCGACATCACGCTGGTCGACGACGCCGCCCAGCTCGATGAGGTCGTGGTGATCGGCTACGGTACCGAGCGCCGGCGCGACGTGCTGGGGGCCATTGCCTCCGCGGATGAGGAAACCATCGAGCAGACCACACCGGTCAACGCCTTCGACGCGATCCAGGGCCGCCTGGCCGGGGTAAACATCACCTCCAACGGCGGTCCGGGCGCGGGTTCCGACATCCGGATCCGGGGTACGTCCACCTTCCAGGGGGGCGTAGATCCCCTCTACGTAGTAGACGGACAACAGCTGGAAAACATCGACAACCTCAACCCCAATGACATTGCCTCCATCGAAGTACTGAAGGACGGTGCCTCGGCGGCGATCTACGGCTCCAAATCGGCCAACGGGGTCGTCATCATCACCACGAAAGCGGGCGTGCGGGGCCGCACCGGCCTGGAGATCACCCACTCTACCGGAGTGAACGAGGTGTCGAGCCTTATTCCCGTTTCGAACACCCGCCAGCGTGTACTCTTCGAGCAGCAACGCAGCGGGGGCATCGGTAGCGGTGTAGACCCGGATTCGCTCAGCGCCCGCTTCCAGCAGGAGGTGGACCTCCAGGACGAACTGCTGCGTACGGGCGTCCGCAACCAGACCGGACTGTCCATCAGCGGGGGAGGGGAGAACAGTACCTTCTACTGGAATACCGGTTACCTCAGCCAGGACGGCATCGTGCTGAACAGCGATTACTCCCGCGTCAATACGAGCCTGAAGGTGGACTTCGACTTTAATAACGTCATCAGCGCCGGTACCCGCCTGAACGCCTCCTACGAGAAGCAGAGCGGGCTCGATGAGAACTCCGTGTTCCGCCAGCTGGCCGAGCGCCCCCCCTACCTGCCGGTACGCGACGGCAACGGCGAGCTGTTCCCCCAGGCTTTCGGACGGCGCAACCCCCTGGCCGAGGCCCTGGCCGCCACCAACGACGACCGCAACTTCCGTTCGACCATCTTCAGCTACCTGGAGCTTGAGCTGCTTCCCAGCCTGAGCCTGCGCTCGACGCTGGGCGTCAATTACCGGCAACGCAAGCGCAACGGCTTCAACCCCAGCATCCTGCAGGGCGGACAGAACCCCGCTACGGGCTACGAATCGCAGGACCTGGACTACGACGTTCAGCAGGAAAACTACCTGACCTACAAGAAGCAGTTCGGGGAACATAATCTGTCCGCGCTGGCGGGCTTCCAGACCCAGCGTTGGAACAGCGAGTCTTCCACGCTCCGGGCCGTCACCTTTGCCTCCGACCTCATTCAGACCTTCAACAACGTGGCGGAGTTAAACACCGGGGCAACCCAAAGCTTCAAGGACCGCCACGCGCTGCTGTCGTACTTCGGGCGACTTAGCTACAACTTCCGGGGCAAATACCTGCTCGCGGGCACCCTGCGGCGCGACGGCTCCTCCCGCTTCGGTGCCGACCGGAGATACGGCAACTTTCCCTCCGCCTCCGCCGGCTGGCGCATCAGCGCCGAGCCCTTCATGGAAGGCTTGCGCAGCACGATATCGGACCTTAAAGTACGGGCGTCCTACGCCATCACCGGCAACGAGCGGATCGGGAATTACGCGGCGCAGTTTCTCTACAGCCCCGGTTTCATCTACAACGGGATCAACGGCGTGGCTCCGGTACAGCTGTCCAACCGCGACCTGGGGTGGGAAAGTACCGAACAGGTCAACCTGGGGCTCGACCTGCAACTACTGGAGGGGCGCATCACGACGACCCTGGATTACTACGTCAAGACGACCAAGGACCTGCTGTATTACGTTCCGCTGCCGGAAGAAACCGGATTCGAAGGGGCCGTCCGAAACGTGGGTTCCGTGGAGAACCGCGGATTCGAGGTGACCGTCAGCGCCACTCCACTGCGGTTTAATGACTTCAAGTGGTTCACCAGCTTCAACTTCTCCAATAACGATAACAAGGTGCTGGCTCTAGCCGACCCCGACGGCTTCCAGCGGGGACCGTTCATCGTGGAGGTCGGGGAGTCCATCGGTAACATCTACGGCTTCACCAACCTGGGTGTCTTCGCCTACGATGAGTCCAACGCCTTCACCGATGCCGGCGTGCAACTGACGCCTAACTTCGATGCCGACGGTGCCTTCACCAATTACACCCTGAACGGGCAGGTGTACACCGGCGAGGTCAACCAGCTACGGGTCAATAACCGCGTGGTGGGCGGGGGAGACGTGATCTGGAAGGACCTCAACGGCGACTTCGAGATCGACAATTCCAACGACCGGTCGGTGATCGGCAACGGACTGGCCAAGTCCTTCGGAGGCTTCTTTAACGAGCTGACCTACAAGAGCTTCTCGTTGTCCTTCCTCTTCGACTACAACTTCGGCAACGACATCTACCGCAACTACGACGACCGCCGCAACACGGCCACGACTTTCGGTGCCACCCCCCATCCGGACCGCATCGAGGGCGCCTGGCTGCGGCAGGGGGATGTTGTCGAGTACCCCAGCCTGGACCGGACCCGCTCGCAGAACCGCCTCGGCATCGACAGCTACTACCTCTCCGACGCCGACTTCATCAAATTCCGCAACGTCCGCCTCACGTACAATATGGCACCCGGTCTGCTGAACCGCTATGCGTGGCTGAACGGACTATCGGTTAACCTGTCCATCAACAACCCGATCACCTGGACCAATTACGAGGGCTACAACCCCGAACTGGGAACCCGGGGAGCTGGGCTGGAGCCCGGAATCGACAACCTCCGCTACCCGAACAAGACGGAATACATCCTGGGCCTGCAGATCCGGCTGTAAGCCACGATCGCCCCTACCCAACCATAAAAAGTATATCATGCAACTCAACTCATACTCCACCCGCCTGCCCTGGGTGGTCCTCGGATTGCTCCTGTTCACCGGCTCCTGTAGCGATGTC
>JBASAV010000208.1:0-1689 GCA_049650785.1 Lewinella sp.
ACGCAACGCCACGTCGACGAGAAGCTCCGCCGGCCGATCCAGCCCGGAAAAACCGTGCAGGATGGCGTTCTCTACGAAGGGTTGAAGGAGCATCGGCGGTATGGAAACTTCTTCCGTATCGACGTCCTCGGGCGGATGGATGACGTAGGTGAAGGGGTGAGGATGACAGAACTGCTCCATCCGCACATAGTGCTCCAGGGTCGCCAGTTCCTCCGAGAGACTAATTCGCTCCTGCCGGCTGTTATGGAGGATTCCCCGCATCAGCGTTGCAAACCGACTCAGTTGATCCCGGGCTTCCCGCCGGTCCACTAACCCACGGATGCCGTTGAGCGCATTGAAGATGAAGTGCGGATTCATCTGTAACTGCCGCGCCTGCTGTTCGAGTCTGAGCAATTGGTTTTGCCGTTCCAGGTCCCTCTGCACCAACGCTTGCTTACGAAGTAGCCGTCGGTTGTAGCCGTAGAATCCACCGACCAGCAGGCCGCTGATCAGTAGCACTCCCGCGATCAGTATCCAGGGTTGTAGCAGCAACGGACTTTCGATGGTAAAGACATACCGGGCGGGCAGTCCCCAGGTTTTTCCTCCGTCGGTACTGGCCGCCACGGTAAAGGTGTAGCGCCCCCCGGGCAGACCGGCGTAGCGTACGGTGTTCTCGCCCGTGATGGGTGACCATTCCGGCTCCAGGGGCGAAAGCCGGTAACGATAACGAACTTTCTCCGGATAGGTAAGGTCGACCGCCCTGAAGCGAAATCCCAGGTGATTCTCCCGTGCCCGGAAGTCCTTCTGCGTGGGAGAGATGGTATCGTAGAACAGCGTAACGGCCTCCAGGCTCGTCGCCGGTGGGGAACGATAAATGTCGGCGTTGCTGACTGCCAGTTTCACCAGCCCGGCCTGCGTGCCAAACCAGATGTCACCCCCGGAATCCGCAAATATCACCGCCGGGCCGGAACCAGCAACGGGAAATCCTTCCTCCGGGCCATACTGCCGCGCGTAAAGGGGCTGCCCGTTTTGATCGAGAGAAATGCGGCTTACTCCGCGGTCGGTACCGACCCACACTTCCCGATCCGCTCCCCGCGCCAGCACGGAACTGAAGTGCCCGGCCTCACCCAAGAAACGAGGGTCAATTCGAGCGAAGCGGAAGGGATCCGCGTAAAGGTCGGTGTAGAAAATACCCCGATCTTCCGTGCTGCACCAAAGCTGGGTCCTCCTACGAAGGCTCATACCGGTTATTTCCGCCAGACCGCTGACGAGCGTCGCACGGTCGGTTCGCCGAACCTGCCGTTGACCCTCGACCAGATGAATGACCAGTTGTCCGGCCGGGTCGCCCAGCAGGTCCCCAATGACCGGTGGGTGATCAAACCCCAGCGAGTCCCGGCGAATATCAGGCAGGGAATCCCGCAGGAACAGATGAGCCAGATCACCGGCGGTGGTCAGTACGGTGAGCGATGAATCACCGGGCAGCAGCTTGCGCACCCAGTTACTGGGCAATCCGTCGCGCTGCCGGAAGTGGTAGACGGTATCCCCTCCCACGGCGTAGACGCCGCGACCTGCCGTACCGATGTAGAGGAAGTTTGTGTCCGCGGCCAGCGAGGTGATACGCAGCCCTTCCAGGTCAACACCGAGATCGGCGGATTCCGGGGCACCGTTGAGGGATCGATAAAGGCCCCTACCATCCGTCCCGATGTACAG
>JBASAV010000209.1:0-2060 GCA_049650785.1 Lewinella sp.
CATTACGCGAGCTTAATTTTCTCCGTTTACCTTTGCGCCCATGCCCCTGATCCTGGCCATCGAGTCAAGTTGTGACGATACCTCCGCCGCCGTAATTGCCGACGGGCGGGTGCTCAGCAACGTCACCGCCAGCCAGGCTATCCACGTGGAATACGGTGGCGTAGTACCGGAGTACGCCAGCCGGGCCCACCAGCGCAATATTCTGCCCACCGTCTCCGTGGCCCTCCGCCGGGCCGGCCGGGCCGCCACCGATCTGGACGCGGTGGCCTTCACCCACGGTCCCGGACTCATTGGCTCCCTGATGGTCGGCGTAAGCTTCGCCAAAGCTTTCGCCCTGGCGCTTGACCTCCCCCTCATCGAGGTAGACCACATGCAGGCGCACGTCCTGGCTCACTTTGCCGAGGATCCGAAGCCCGAATTTCCCTTCCTCTGCCTGACGGTTTCCGGAGGGCACACGCAACTAGTGGTTGTCCGCTCGGCCCTCGATCAGGAGATTATCGGCCGCACCATCGACGACGCGGCCGGCGAAGCCTTCGATAAATCAGGAAAGCTTCTCGGCCTGCCCTATCCCGCCGGGCCGGAAATGGACAAGCTCGCCCGGCTGGGAACGCCAACTATCGACTTCGCCCAGCCCGACCCCGGCAAGCTTGATTTCAGTTTCAGCGGCTTAAAGACGAGCATCCTCTACACCCTGCAAGCCAAAGCCAAATCCGAGCCGGGATATGTCAAGGAGAATTTGCACGATATCTGCGCTTCGGTCCAGCATGCGATCGTTTCTACCCTTATCCGCAAGCTAATTGCGGCTACCGAACACACCGGCTTACACCGGGTAGCCTTGGCGGGCGGCGTATCGGCCAACAGCGAATTGCGCAAGCGGCTGCTGGAAGAAGGGAAAGCGCGGAAGTGGGCCACCTTCGTCCCCAGAATTGAGTATTGCACAGACAACGCGGCAATGATCGGGGTAACGGCCGCCTTCAAATACGACGCAGGCTTGTTTTCGGGGCAAGACGTCGCCCCCGCCGCCCGGCTGTAATCGCTACGGGCGCCCTTTCCAGCTGACCTGCACGCCCAAAAGGGCCGCCGTACCTACACTGACCAGGTAAATCGGGTAGATCAGCTGCGCCAGCGGGTACCACCGCATCAGTTCCCGGCAATCGTAGCGGATGCACAGTGCCCGCAGCAGCGTCGCATCGACCAAAGCTTTTACCCCCCAAACAAATAGTCCCACCAGCGCGAAGCGTCCATCCGCGAGCCCCAACCCAAGACATATCAGGATGACGGCGGAGGTACAAAACGCGATAGCCTGCGCGAAGGTGAGGGCCGGACTGGCGTACGATCCCGCCTTCCCGGCCCAGCGGAGTCGCTGCTGCCACAACGCTTGCCAACCCGTCACCGGCAGGGTGCGAACCACCGATTCGGCATCGCCAGTGTACCGGATGGCCAGTCCAGGCGTAGCCGCAAACTTATGGAGCAATAGTACATCGTCGCCGGAGGGCAGGTGGTCCACGCCCCGGTATCCGCCTACTTGGTCGAAGGCCTGTTTGCGAAAGGAAAAATTAGCGCCGTTGGCCAGGGCGGGGTGACCGCTCGTTACGGTGGCTTCCGTAAAAAGTTGGTAGGCGGCCATATCCAATGCCTGGAAGGCCGAGCAAAAATCCGTAGCGGGGGAAATAAGCACCGGCCCGAGTACGACGTCCGCCCCTTGCCGGTAAGCTTCGCCAATCCGTTGGAGGGCACCCGGCTGCCACTGGCAGTCGGCATCGGTCGTTACGATTACCTGGCAGTCTGTCTGGCTGATGGCAAGGGTAAGCGCGCTTTTTTTGTGGGCGGCGGTGCGCAAGAAAAGCGGGTAATCCCGTAACTGGAGCGTACGTAAGTTAACATCATCCGGCACGCCAATAGCCCCGCCTCCATCGGTAGAAAAATCATCTACCAGGATTATTTCATAGTCGCCGGAGTAATGCTGAGCGTACAAACTACGCAGCAGCACCGGGAGGTTATCGACCTCGTTGCGGAAGGGAACGACTACGGCTACGGATGGATAACCATCGGTTTCAACA
>JBASAV010000210.1:0-8751 GCA_049650785.1 Lewinella sp.
GAGCCGGGCGGCCCGCATGCCGTGGATGTACTGCGTGCGTACACGTAGTGTCGCGAAAGCGCCATCGAGCGGGTTGACGTCCCAACCGAAGGTGTCGAAAACGTCGACGAAGGTCAATGCCAGGGTCGCGCCTAGGCCGCTAAGCTTTTTGGTCACCCCCAGATCGAAGTGCCCGTAGGGTTTCATATAGAAATTACCCCAGGTCTGACGGTAGTAGAAGTTGCCCCCGGCCCCCAGGGAAAACCCATGCGGTAGGGTAACCGTCAGATTCCCCTGATAGCTCAGTTCAGGATTCGTTAGCACATCCCCCCCGATTTCCGGGATGATGCGATTGTAGACCAGGAAGACCGTGCTCTGCCACTCCAGCCAGGGGGCGGGGTTGAGGGGCAGGTTCAGTTGTAACCGCAGCATACGTGCCCGGTCCAGGTTCTTGGAGAAGCGGAACATGAGGTCGAGGTCGGCGTCGTAATCCGGATGGAAGGGGACCATTAAATCGCTGATGGTGCTATACTCGAGACCAATGCCCAGGCCACCCCGGCTGTACCGTACCCCGGCCGTATAGCTCCGGCTTGGCAGCAGACTGGGGTTACCGTAGAAGACCGTTACCGGATTCGGGTAAAAGACGAACGGCGCCAGGTCGCCAAAGGTGGGCCGGGTGATGCGCTCTCCGTAGGACACCGACAGCCGGTTACGTTCGTCGATCTCGTACTCGGCGGAGAGGTTCAGAAACCAGTTGGTGTAATCACGGTCGACCACGGAGAATATCTCGTCCTGTAGCAGATCGGTCTGCGTACGCTCGGTACGGACGCCGGTGCGCAGTGTCCACTTCTCCCCCATTTGCCAGAGACCGGAAGCGTAGAAGGCCATGATGCTTTCCTCCAGTTCCGATCGGTTACTGAGCGCATCGATGCGCGTGGTTTGCCCATTGGCGGTCTCGGTGATCTCGACGCGATTATCGAAGTAGGAGGTGTTGTACTTGGTACCGAAGCTGAGAGAGTTTGCCGGGCTCAATTGCCAGGTATAGTCCACCTTCCCGATCCAGGTGCTCAGGGGATTGACCTTGCTTGCCGCAACTTCTACCTCTCCTGCTTCCGCCAGTTCATTATCGTAGAAACTGGGCTGGTCCTGGTGGCTATAGATGTATTCCACGGACCCGGATAGCCGGTGATTCTTGTGTAATTGATGCGTGAGTCCCCCGTAGGCCGTGGCGAGGCTGCGGTAGTTCTCTTCGTAAAGCTCGCTTTCGAAGGTTACCTCAGCAGATCCTGCTTGCCGGTAGCTACCCGCATTCGTACCGTTTTGGAAGAAGTCATTCCGGTATCCCGTTAAGAGAACCTCCGCGGTGGTTCGCTCCCCCAAATCGTAAGTAAGGCCCAGGGAGAGATTGTGGACGGGGGTGACTTCTACCCGGGTCAGATAACTGTTCGCGGCCGTACTACTACTTCCGATCGGAACGAAGAGTTCCTCGTACCATTCCGTCCCGGCCCGGTCGTAGTTGAAGGCGTAGCTGGCGAAGCCGTTCATCCGATCTGTATTCCACTGCAGGCTGGCATTGATTTGCCCGCCAAGACCGTGGCGGTAGTTCAGGCCGGCACCGACGTTTCCGCTGGTGCCCCGCGTTTCCCGGTTCTTCGTGATGATATGGATGATGCCTCCGCTACCCCCCGCCTCGTATTTGGCCGGAGGATTGGTGATCAATTCTATCTGCTCTACATCGTTGAGGCTGATCCCCTGCAACTGCTGCAGGAGCGCATCGGCGGGCAGCCGGCGGATCTTTCCGTTGATCATGACCAAGACTCCCTCGCGGCCGTTCAGCGACAGGCTCTGGCTTACCCGGTTCACCGCCACGCCCGGGCTTTTTTCCAGGAAATCGAGGGCCGTACCCCCGGTGGCGGTGACCTGGCTTCCGGGATTGATGACCAGGCGATCGGCCTGCTGTTGAATCATCGTCCTCCGGGCGGAAACGCGTACCTCCCCGAGCATTTCCGACGCTGCCCGCAGTTGCACTTCCACCGATTCCTCCCCCTCGCGTAGCGGCAAATGAGTTGTGGCATAACCCACGGCACGTACCTCGAGGTATCCTTCGGGGGTGCCGGCCTGGTCAAATGTAAACACCCCCGATTGGTCGCACGCTTCTCCCCGTACAAACACCGAATCGGGCAACGTGTAGAGCACCACCGTTGCACCGGCGAGGGGGGTACCCGCTTCGTCGGTTATGTAGCCAGTGAGGCTGGATTGTGTGAAGGAGACGGTAGGTAATACAAGGAAAAGAAAGGTAAGTGTGCGTAGCATAGTATGGGAATTCAGCGTCCGTCAGCCGGACGTTCATATATTCCCAAAGTGGTGGAAACGGGGCGACAGCGGCATTAGCTATTCTTGCATTTCCTTACACTATCCTTGTATTTTAGTACGTCTCACGCTTACTGCACCCGGAGGACGGGTATTCCGTTACCGGCCGGCCTATTCCCTGCGCTCCGCCGCCCTATTACTGCCGGGTGGAACACGAATGAGACCAGATTATTGGGGGCAGAAAGCCTCCGCCCGGCAGCGAACGTAATTGAGCGTCTGGTTCAAAATCCCCTAACATAAAAGGGTCAACGGCTCTGGAATGCAACCACCGCCCCCCTTATTCACCTTCACAGACTTACACTATGAAATGCTTTTTAGTCCCCACACTCCTTTTCGTCTCCAAATTCGCCCTTTCCGCTTAGTCGCTCGTGGGGGAATGGACCCACACATCCACCTCTTCCGACGGCGAAACGCTGACCAACGTGCTCGTCCTGCAGGAGGATGGCGTCGTCACCATCGATATGGGTAGCGACGGCGAGATGGACATCGTCTCCGACTACACGATAGAGGAGGACAAGATCACCGTCACCGATACCATGGAAGAGAGCCCCTGCTACGGGATATCGGGCATCTACCACTTCGAGCGGGAAGGTGATAGCGTGACGTTGACGCCGGTCGATGACGAGTGCGAGGCCCGCCGGATGGGCGCGCCAAAGACTATGACACTGGTGGAATAAGTCGGCTGCTGGTATTTACTTCTAGGCGACGATCTGCAACATATCCCCCGTCTGCTTGGCCCGTTGCCTCGTCGTAAAGATGCGGATGGACTTCGGGAATCGGGAGCACGTCCGTCGTAGTGCGGAGGACCCGTGCGCCCTTCCGCTACCAGCGGACTGATCATGGCGGCGGGGCGCAGGAGAAAGCCCCTTGAAAAATTTTACCCATTCCGCGATTCTCGATTCACTAGTAAGCATGATCCTAGAAAAGATGGGCTCATCGATGTCACCGTTTTGTCAAATAGAAAAATGACGAAAATTTTCGCTCCCCCTGCTTTTTTCAGCTATCCATTAATTATACAAATTAAATTTTGTGGAATTGTCTATAACGCCCGCCTGTATCGTACGTATATATATTGATGTAATAAAGTTTTGATTTGCCAACCCGGTTTGGCCATCCTGATAGCAATACTCACGGTCCATCAAAGCTTTCCACCTTCGGTTCCTGTACGATACATTTGGCGTCTCATTCGCTTGGACCCCACCATGTACATCTGCCTGTTGCTTGCACTGTTATCGGGCTTCGCTCCGCGGGGGATGGCGGTCGTACCGACAGATGATGTGCAGTCGGCCACCGAGTACTTCTCCTACGGGGGAGACGACGAAGCGGTGATCCACCAGCCGGCGCCACACCATTCCCAACTCCCCGAGTTTCCGGCGGAAGTAGAGGAAGAGGAGGTCCGGGAAAGCGAAGTGACGAAGGCCCACGGTGTCGTGGCCGTCCGCAAGGAATCCTTTCTAGCTCATTTTTTGGTGACCGGCACTTGGTTTGCCGCCCCGCCTAGTCCGGTGCAACGCGCCCGGGTTCTATTGCCCCCTGGCACGGGCCTGACCGTGCTCTACCGGGTTTTTCGCATCTGATAGGATTTCTTCATCGCGTAGGTAAAGCCCTCGGGTTTTACCTGTATCGCCATGTCCGCTAGTCTCCGGACGGGGCATCCCCTACTCCTGCTATAGCCGCTTCTCGTCCCCCGGTTAATCCGTGAGACCCTACGGCGGCGAGACCGACCTGCCTTCCTTTTTATCCCAACTAAGCTATAATGAATAAGTTAGTATTTCTTCCTCTACTACTCATCGTGGTGGCCGGCTGCCAGCACGAAGAAGAAGCCCATCACGAGGTCACTCCCAAGCTGGAGGTCACCACCCCGCTGGTCCGGGATGTGACCGTTGACCGGGAATACGTCGGGCAAGTTCACGCCAGCCGTCACATCGAACTGCGGGCCCTCGAAAGGGGCTATCTCCAAGAGATCTACGTGGACGAGGGACAAACCGTCTCTAAAGGCCAGCGGATGTTCAAGATCCTGCCCAATATCTACGAGGCCGAACTCCAGATCACGAAGGCCGAAGCCGAGATTGCGAACATCGAAATGCAGAATACCAAACTGCTGGCCGATGAAAAGATCGTGGCACCCAACGAGCTCGCCATGGCCCAGGCCAAACTCAACCGGGCCAACGCCGAAGTGACCCTCGCCGCGGCCCACCTCGATTTCACCAACATCCGCGCGCCCTACAACGGCATCATGGACCACCTCGAAGCCCGGGAGGGCAGCCTCCTGGAGGAGGGCGAACTCCTCACCACGCTTTCCGACAACAGCAAAATGTGGGTCTATTACAGCGTACCCGAAGCGGAGTACCTGGATTATGTTCGCAATGCGGACAAGCCCGAAAAGCAGCACGTCCGCCTGCGCATTGCCAATGGCGAGGTTTTCGACCAGGAGGGGATCGTCGAAGCCATCGAGGGGGAATTCGACCATGAAACGGGTAACATCGAATTCCGGGCCACCTTCCCTAACCCCGACCGGCTGCTACGCCACGGCGAAACCGGCAACGTCCTCATGCCCATTCCCTACGAGCACGCCCTGGTGATCCCGCAGAAAGCCACCTTCGAGATCCTGGATAAGAAGTATGTCTTCGTAGTGGATAAGAACAATCGCCTCGAGCAGCGCGCCATCGTGATTGCCGAGGAGATGCCGCACGTCTACGTCATCCGTGAAGGACTTACCCCGGACGACCGGATCCTCATCGAGGGACTGCGCAAGGTCCGCAACGGTGACGTGATCGAGGTCGAATATCAGGAACCCGAGGAAGCCATGTCCCAGCTTGCCCTGCGCGTGAACTAGGACCAACCCCAAAAAAGAAATACCATGTTTCAAAGCTTCATTAAGCGGCCGGTCCTCGCGATCGTGATCTCGCTCTTTATGGTTCTGATCGGCGTCCTGGCGATCAATTCGCTGCCGATCTCCCAGTTTCCGGAGATCGCTCCGCCGCGGGTGATCGTTACCATCGCTTACCCGGGCGCGAGTGCCGACGTACTCGTCCAGTCTACCCTGATCCCGCTGGAGCGCGCCATCAACGGCGTACAGGGCATGAAATACATCGTTTCCGACGCCACCAGTGCGGGAGAAGCCACCATCCAGGTCATCTTCGAACTCGGTACCGACCCCAACCAGGCGGTAGTGAACGTAAAGAACCGGGTAGACCAGGCCATTAACCGGCTTCCCCCGCTGGTCCAGCTGGAGGGGGTTATCGTATCCCGCGTACAGCCTAGTATGCTGATGTACGTCAACCTGTACAGTCGCGATACGGCAGCCGACGAAAAGTTCCTGTACAACTACGCCAGCATCAACGTCATTCCCGAGATCCAGCGGATCGACGGAATTGCCAGCGCCCAGATCCTGGGTAGCCAGACTTACGCCATGCGCATCTGGCTCAAGCCCGACCGGATGCGGGCCTACGAGGTATCCAGCGAGGAGGTCATGAAGGCCATCGACGAACAGAGCGTGATCGGCCGCCCCGGTCGGCTGGGTCGCAGCTCCGGCATCGAAGCACAGAGTCTCGAGTACGTACTCGTCTACTCCGGGCGCTACAATCAGGTAGAAGAGTACGGCGACATCATTATTCGCGCTAACGCGGCCGGTCAGCTACTACGGCTGAAGGACGTGGCCGACGTGGAACTGGGCAGCGAGTTCCAGGATATCTACTCCAATAAAGATGGTTTTCCCTCGGCGGCCATCGTACTAAAACAGAACTACGGTACCAACGCCTCCGACGTCATCGAGCAGGTGAAGGATAAACTGGACGACCTCGAGGATGCCTTTCCCAGCGGCATGGCGTACGAGATCAACTACGACGTGTCCACCTTCCTGGATGCCAGTATAGAAAAGGTGGTCCACACGCTGGGCGAGGCTTTCGTCCTGGTTGCCTTGGTTGTCTTTCTCTTCCTGGGCGACTGGCGTTCTACCCTGATCCCCACCCTGGCGGTGCCGATCTCCCTGATCGGCACCTTCTTCGTGATGCAGCTCTTCGGACTAAGCATCAACTTGATTACACTGTTTGCCCTGGTCCTGGCGATTGGTATCGTCGTCGACAACGCCATCGTCGTGGTGGAGGCCGTCCACGTAAAGATGCTGGAGAAGAATATGCAGCCCTACCCCGCCTCCCGCGAAGTATTGGGTGAAATTGGCGGGGCCATCGTGGCCATTACCCTGATGATGACTTCCGTCTTTATTCCGGTGGCCTTCATGAGTGGACCGGTGGGCGTTTTCTACCGACAGTTCTCTATCACCATGGCTTCAGCCATCGTCATTTCCGGCGTGGTGGCCCTCACCCTGACGCCGGTGCTTTGCGCGATGATTCTGCGCAACCACCACGGCCAGGAACGGCGCAAAACACCGATGACCCACTTCCTGGATGGCTTCAACCGCCTATTCGAGCGCCTGACCGGCCGCTACGTGCGCTTGCTCGACGGTATCGTAGCGCGCCGTATCGTGACGCTCCTGCTCCTGATTGGCTTCGTGGCCGGAACGGGGCTGGTGGGCAGCGTATTACCCGGCGGCTTCATTCCGGGTGAGGACCAGGGTATGATCTATGCCATCATTCAAACGCCTCCGGGCTCCACGCTGGAGGCGACCAACAAGGTTTCCCGCGAGCTACAGGAAGTAGCCGAAGAGATCGATGGCGTTCAGTCCGTATCGTCTCTGGCCGGTTACGAGATCCTGACCGAGGGTCGCGGCTCGAATGCCGGCACCTGTCTGATCAACCTGAAACCGTGGGATGACCGCGAGCACTCCGTTCGCGAGATCATCGAAGAACTGGAGGAAGAAACCCGCGACTTCGGTGCCGTTATCGAATTCTTCGAGCCGCCGGCCGTACCGGGCTACGGCGCGGCCGACGGTCTGGCACTCCGCCTACTCGATAAAACCAACGGCACCGACTACGACGAATTCGACCGCATTAACCAGGACTTCATGGACGCCCTGGCGGAACGAAAGGAACTCACCGGCCTCTTCACCTTTTACGCGGCTAACTATCCGCAGTACGAACTGAAGATCGACAACAAACTCGCCATGCAGAAGGGCGTGTCCATCGGTAAGGCCATGGAGAACCTGAACATCCTGATCGGCAGTACCTACGAGCAGGGATTCATCCGCTTCAATAACTTCTTCAAGGTATACACTCAGGCCGGACCGCAGTACCGCCGCTATCCCAGCGATATCCTGAATTACTACGTGAAGAATGAGGAGGGGCAGATGGTTCCCTACTCGGCCTTTATGAAGCTGGAAAAAAAGCAGGGACCAAACGAAATCACCCGCTACAATCTCTACAACTCGGCCACCATCCGTGGAGAACCCGCCAGGGGCTACACCTCCAACGACGCCATCGCCGCCGTTCAGGAAGTGGCCCGGGAGAAACTTCCCCAGGGCTACGAGATCGCGTGGGAGGGTTTGTCCTTCGACGAGGCGCGGCGCGGCAACGAGTCACTGGTCATTTTCGGCATCGTCGTAATCTTCGTCTACATGGTACTGGCGGCTCAGTATGAGAGCTTCCTCTTACCCTTTGTGGTGCTCCTTTCGCTACCCGTCGGCATTTTCGGCTCCTTCCTCCTGCTGAAGGCGATGGGGTTAGCCAACGACATTTACGCCCAGGTCGGTTTAGTCATGCTCGTGGGTCTGCTCGGCAAGAACGCGGTGCTGATCGTGGAATTCGCCGTGCAGCAGACCCAAAAGGGTATGTCAATCCGGGAGGCCGCCATCGAGGGGGCCCGGGCACGCTTCCGGCCGATCCTCATGACCTCCTTTGCCTTCATCGCCGGACTTATTCCACTGGTATTCGCCACCGGAGCGGGCGCCATCGGCAACCAGACCATCGGTACTTCCGCGCTGGGCGGTATGCTGTTCGGCACCCTGTTCGGGGTGATCGTGATTCCCGGCCTCTTCTACCTCTTCGCCAAGCTCGGGGAGGGTCGTCAACTCATTCAGGGTGAAGATTTCGATCCCTTAACCGAAGAATACTCCTTCCATGATACCGATATGCTGTAAACTCCCCGCCGGCCTGCTCGCAGCGTTGTGCCTTCTCCTGATCACCTCCTGCTCCGTACCGCAGGTAGCGACCCGAACCCCCGAAGTAGCTGTTCCCGATGCGTTTCCCGCAGCGACTACCGACACCACGGAAATTGCCGCCGGCCGCCGCTGGGACGATTTCTTCACCGATCCTTATTTGCTGCGGCTCATCGATACTGCCCTGGTGAATAACAAGGAGGTCAACATCCTGCTGCAGCGCATCGCCGTAGCCCGCAACGAGATCCAGGCCCGCAAGGGGGAATACCTGCCCACCGTCAGTGCCGGTCTGGGTACCGAGGTCGAAAAGGTAGGTCGCTACACCCGCAATGGTGCCCTGGAGGAAAACC
>JBASAV010000211.1:0-2238 GCA_049650785.1 Lewinella sp.
AACAAAGTGGTGCCGAAAGCGTCCTGGATCTGGGTTGCGGCGAAGGGAAACTGCTGCGCCTGCTACTGAAGGAGCGACAGTTCCGCCGCATCGAGGGCACGGACGTTTCTTACGGGGAGCTCACCAAAGCGATGGACCGCTTGCATTACGAGGATCTACCCCCCAAGCAATGGGAGCGCCTCAAACTCTGGCAGGGGGCGCTGACCTACCGGGATGAGCGCATGAATGGCTTCGACGCCGCCGCGGTGGTGGAGGTGATCGAACACCTCGACGAAAACAGACTGCAGGCTTTTGAGCGGGTGGTCTTCGGGAGCGCCCGGCCGAGTACCGTAGTCGTCACTACCCCCAATGCCGAGTACAATACGCTCTTCGAGCAGATGGAAGCCGGAACGATGCGACATACCGACCACCGCTTCGAATGGAGCCGGGATGAATTCAAAGCGTGGACAGAAAAGACAGCTGCTGAATTTCAGTATCAAGTTAGGATCGAACCGATTGGACCCGTAGATGAACGCTACGGTGCCCCGTCACAAATGGCCATTTTCACTTATGGAGATTAGTGTCCCCGAACTCTCGTTGGTCTTACTGGTCGGTCCCTCCGGATCCGGTAAGAGCACCTTTGGTCGTACACATTTCGGGAAGTACGAAGTAGTATCGTCGGATACCTGCCGCGGTATTGTTTCCGACGACGAGAACGCGCAGTCCGCCACGCCCGATGCCTTCGATCTGCTCAACTTCATCGTCCGCAAACGGCTCAAGCAAGGGCTGCTTACGGTAGTAGATGCCACCAACGTCCAACAGGAATCCAGAAAAGCGCTCATCAAGATCGCGAAGGAGTACCACGTGTTGCCCGCCGCCATCGTGCTCAACCTCCCCGAGGAAGTGTGCGCGGAACGGAACCGGCATCGTCCGGACCGGAACTTCGGTCGCCACGTGCTGCGCCACCAAACGGTTCAACTAAAGCGCTCCCTGCGGGGACTGAAGCGGGAAGGCTTTCGCAAGATCTATATTCTGGACACGCCCGAGGAGGTCGATGCGGTAAGTAAAATCCGACGGGAGAAACTATACAACGACAGAAAGACCGTCCACGGCCCCTTCGATATCATCGGAGATATTCATGGCTGCTATGATGAAACGGTGGAACTACTGGAGCAGCTAGGTTATACCATTCGCCGGGTACCCGATCGAAAGGAGCACTTCGGATTGGAGGTCAGTCACCCGCAGGGGCGGCAAGCGATCTTCCTGGGTGACCTGGTCGACCGCGGTCCTAATTCGCCCGACGTGCTCCGCCTGGTTATGAGCATGGTCAAGGATGGGGTCGCCTGGTGCGTTCCGGGAAACCACGACTTGAAACTACAACGCAAACTGAGCGGCAAAAAGGTAACGGTCAACCACGGCCTCGCGGAAACCCTGGAGCAGTTGGACGGAGAGTCGTCGCGTTTCCGCGACGACGTCCGCGACTTTCTCTACGGCCTGATCAGCCACTACGTCTTTGACGACGGTAAGCTCGTGGTGGCTCATGCCGGTCTGCGCGAAGAGATGCAGGGGCGTGGCTCGGGTGCCGTGCGCGCCTTCTGTATCTACGGGGAAACCACCGGCGAGATCGATGAATTCGGCTTGCCCGTACGACACGATTGGGCGGCGGAATACCGCGGTAAGGCAAAGGTCGTATACGGACACACCCCCGTGCCCGAAGCGGAGTGGTTGAACCGGACCATCGACATCGATACCGGCTGTGTTTTCGGAGGCAAGCTCACCGCGCTGCGCTACCCCGAAGAGGAACTCGTGAGCGTACCGGCGAAGAAGGTCTACTGCGAGCCTGTCCGTCCCCTGAAGGCGCCGGAGACCGTATTATCGGCCCAGCAGGCATACGACGACCTACTGGATATCGAAGACGTTACCGGCAAGCGAATCGTGCAGACTCGCTTGCGTAATAACCTGACCATCCGGGAGGAAAATTCCATTGCCGCCCTGGAAGTGATGAGCCGCTTTGCCGTCAATCCCAAATGGCTCATCTACTTACCACCTACAATGTCGCCCTGCGAAACCAGCGACCTGCCGGACTACCTGGAGCACCCGAACGAAGCCATTGCTTACTACCGGAACCGCGGGGTGGAGAAGATCGTGTGCGAGGAAAAACACATGGGCTCCCGGGCGGTATTGATCGTCTGCCGGGATGAAGAGGTAGCGACGAGGCGCTTTGGTGTGACCAATGAAGGGGTAGGAGTAGTCTATACC
>JBASAV010000212.1:0-3354 GCA_049650785.1 Lewinella sp.
ACCGTAAGGTGATCTGCTACGGGATTCGGAAAGACGGACAGGCTGGCCTCTGTAAACAGCTCTTCCTCGTAGGGTAGTACCAGTTCCTTCACTGAGCCTTTGGCCAAGGCACTTTGGTAGAGCGTGCAAGTCTGCGCCTCCGGACCGGTGCCAACGGGCAGTTCTATTTCCAGAGACAAGACCAATTTGTCCAGCTTAGTGCCCGGCTCGCGCGCGGCCACCGTGATGGTATGTGCCCCCGGAGCGAGGTCGAAGGATACCAGATCCGCATCGTCGTTCACGCGCCGCCACTCGAAACCATTGGTCAACAGGGCACTGCCATCTTCTTCGCGCCACATCTTGATCCATTCGCCGTCGTCCATCCGGATCCAGAAAGAGTTACGGCCTACATCGGGGGCGTCGAGGCGCAGGAAAAGATAGAAGGTTGCGGCCTCGGAGGTAACGAAGTCGTAGTTGAGGTACTGGTCCGCCATCTGCACGGACGGGGTACTTTCACAACGGCAGCCCGTATAGCTGACGAAGCGGTTGCCGCTCGCGTCCAGGTCTTCGCTGAGGCGCCAATCGCCGTCGCGGATCGTACATTCGGCTTCGAAGGAGAAGAAAGGGGTGCCCGGTACGCCACCGGGATCTCCGTCTTCATCGGCACCAAACTCATCGGCTCCGATACTGGGTGGGATACCTCTATCCTGTCCGTCTATATCTACCATAACACTCGCAACGGCTATCCCGGCTTTAGATAAAGCTAGATTCCGGACGTGCAAATTTTTGGCGGATACAAACTCGGGGTTTTCACTTATGGAGTTAACGTCCTGACCGGAGATGGTACGCCATCCGGAAAGGTTTGGTAGTTTTATTTTGTTCCACTGCGCCAGATGGGTACCTGTGGAGTACAAATCATTGTAGTCCAAATTCAGCGAGGTCGCGGCAAGAGTGGAATTATTCAAAATATATACGGCAAGTCCGTCCTCGGCCCGGAAGATGTTGTTCTTTACCGATACGTCCTGGGTATTATGCAGGTGAAAAGCATCATAGCGTTTGTTGGCGTAGATGCTATTATGATAAAACTGTATAAACCGACTACGTTTCAAGGTTACTGCCGGACCGTCACCGTTATTTAACGAAACGAAGTTGTTGGCTATGAGCACAGGTGCCTTTTCCGTCCCATCCCAGTCAAAGATTTCCAGACAGGAACTTGCATCATTTAGATTCTTTCCGACGATAAGGTTACCGGTGAGCATACCGCCTTTTAACCTGTGTAACACCATACCGCCTTTGAAAAAGTCCCTGATCACATTGTCGGTAATTTCGGTTCCCGTAGGTCGGATATTCCCTGCCCCTATATAGCTGGTTCCCGAAAAGTATACCCCATAACTCCCGCCGATAATCTGATTACCGCGAATACGTATACTATTTCCATACAAAAAGCCTAATCTTAAGACGGCATTGCTTTCGCCCCTATAGTCCGATTTCGGGGATACCAGCCGGTTACCCTGCAATAAAACGTCCTCCATTCGGCTACCTATCGTAACGGCCTGACTATACTTGGTTCCCGTAGCTTCTACGGTCAGATTTAGTAGCCGGGTGTGGGAAGCATTATCAAGGGACAATACGTAGTTTTCTTCTTCATCCGTAGCGTTAAAGGTTAGATTTACATCTGCCGCATCCCCCGTGGCTGACTGAAATGAAATGGTATTGGTTTTCGATGCCCCAATGATGGCTGGAACCCTCACCTGCTCGTTATAAGTGCCGGCCGCTACGTTGAAAGTTACCGGGCCGGCAACGCCGTTTCTTTCTATTGCTTTCACCGCCGCATTAAAGGTGGCGAAGTCTTCGTCGGACTTCCCGATGGTATAAATGCCCGATAGCGGTTTCAGACGGCGGGAAGTATATTCATCCGCACCGATGCTCGGTGTGAGGTCGCGCATCTCCCCTTCGATGTCGGTGGTAACCTGCGGAATTGCCACTCCGGCATTGGCGAGGGCGATGGCTTTGGCATGCAAATCAGTTTCCGAAGCGAACTCCGCATCGAAACTCACGGAATGCGCGCCCCGCCCGGAAGGGTTCTGCCAGCCGGCCAGATTCGTGATTTTTCTGCCTTCCCACCGGGCGAGGTAAGTACCCCCACTCAGGAGATTGTTGTAATCCATATCCAGTGAGGTGGCATTCGTGATCGTGACGGCGTAGCCACGCACCGTCTGAAAAATGTTGTTCCGCACAACCGCCATATGACTGTTGTCCAGGGTGAATCCGGACCCGTTTGCACTCACCGATATACTATTGTAGTAAAAATTGAGGTATTCGCTACCAATCAGCCATACTGCCTTATAATTGGTAGATATCGCAAAAAAGTTATTAGCTACTAGAGAGGGCGCGGCCTGCGAGGCGGACCAATTGCGAGCGTATAGCCCATATTCCCCGCTTGATCCAGCATTCAAAATTCGGTTTGCCGATAGACTTCCGCCATTGAGGTATTCCAAAAACACTCCGGCGAATCCAAAATGCTCCACCGTGTTTCCGATAATTTCCGTACCCGTTGGCCGGGCAGTCTCCGTTCCGGCGAAGTACAGCCCAACACTACCTCCGCTGATCGTATTATCCCGTATACGGATGTCCCTAGCCAGCACCGGCTGTAGGTACAGCACTGCCTTGGCGACATCATCCATTCGTGAAGGTGGCGATATCAGTCGATTGCCCGAAAGCAGCAAGTCGCTCACTTTACCGCTTACCGCAACCGCTCGCATATAGTCCGTACCCGCCGCTCTTATAGTTAGATTGTAAATCCGGTAGTGTTCCGCTCCGTGGAGAAGAAGGACAAAATCAGCGGATGATTTTGCCGCCGCGTAGCTGATCTCTACGCTTTCGGGGTTCCAACTCTGGGATTTAAACGTGATGGTATTGGTGCTTGATGCCCCGCTGACCTTGCCTAGCTTCAACTGTTCTGCGTACCTCCCCCTCCGAATACTGAATACCACCGGCCCGGATACACCAAAAGAAGCCAGGTCATTGATCGCCGCTCCTATAGTCGCGTAGTCCGGATCATTACCCCCAATGGTGTAGGTGCCCTGCAACTGAGCTTGTAAGGAAGTAAGGCCTAAAAGGAAGAACCCAGCCGCAAATACCCCCCGGACGTATTGCGGCAAATCGAACAAGAGAGTGTGCTTCATAGTGGTTTAGCGCTGATGTTCGTGGTTAATGAATTCAGCTACCCGTGGTAACCCGTACCGACTCTACATATTTACTCGGGCGGGATCGAAACTCGACGGTCATAGCTGCTCAAGCGGGTATGCGAGAACGCGAGTAGCAATCAGCTGGGGTATCCTAAATAAAAAGGGCCGGCACCCGAAGGCACCGACC
>JBASAV010000213.1:0-3992 GCA_049650785.1 Lewinella sp.
GCTCGGTGATGACCGGATTGGCGAAGAGAGTCGTGGCAGCTTGCAGGTCCCAGGTAACGGTAATCTCACTCAAGTTGCTCGGGTTAGGGTAGACGCCCAGTTCGGCAGCAGAGGCACCCGTCAGGCGGCTGGCAACACGAACGCTGGTTTCGGCAAAGTCAGAAGTCGCGCCGGTAGCACAATTGGAGCGTACACGCCAGCTGTAAGAGGCATTCTTCGCAATGCTGATTGATGCACCTGTTCCGCTAACCGTTCCGGAAGCGTAGATAGCACCGTTTTCAAGTACTTCGACGAAGTAGCTCAGGGCACCATCCGCGGCGTTCCAGGACATGCTCAGTTCGCGCCCACCTTTACCCGTCCGGCTGGTGAGTCCACTCGGTGCTACACAATCACCGGCAGGGGGAGTACAATCGCTGGCGTAGCTACAGTCGGGGTCATCACAGTCGGTGAGGCCGTCGCCGTCATCATCGATGCCGTTGTCGCAAATTTCCTGAGGCGTGGGCGGGGTAGTGCCGTCACAGGTAGCATTTATGAGGCCGGGGCGGGAAGCGGAAACGGCGGCCCACATCCGGTCTTTCTGACCGATGGTGAACAGGTTCATGCACTGATCGTCGGAGTAGTCCATGTAGTTCTGGAACATATCCGGAAAGTCGACTCCGCTGTTCTTGCCGCGTGGCTTACAGCTATTGGGGCCCGGGTAAGCGCAAGCACCGCCGGTGTAATTCGGTCCGCCAGCCGTGGGAGTATCGCTCACGAAATCGTCGACGTTACAGCCGCCGTCGCCCCAGATGTGGCGTAGATTGAGCCAGTGACCTACTTCGTGGGTGGCCGTGCGGCCCAGGTTGAATGGAGCAGTTGCCGTTCCCCGCGTACCAAAATACCGGTAGTCGATCACGATACCATCGGTAGCTGCATTACCACCGGGAAACTGGGCGTAACCCAAAATACCACTCCCAATTTCGCAAACCCACAAGTTCATGGCCCGGGTAGGGTCGACCGCATCTGATCCGCCCGCACTCGAGAACTTAACCGCATCATTGGTGCCGAAGCTATTGCGGGTAGTGGCTTTACGAATAACATCCGTCAGGCAGAATTCAATCTCGGTATCCGCCGCCACCGGCCCAAAGTCGGAAGGGGTATCGGACCGGTCGGCGTTCATCCGCCGAAAATCCTCGTTCAGGACAGCGATCTGGCTGTTGATCTGCGCGTCGGAGATGTTCTCCGTATTGTTTTGGTAGAGGACGTGGACGATGACGGGAATGGTCAGTATACCACCGGAAAGAGCTTTCTCCATTTTGGGGTCGAACCGTTCGGAGAAACGTTCCAGTTGTTCGAGTTGCAGCTCCCGGGACGGGTCCTGTTGGATCTACTGCTCGAGGTAATCCATCGAACCGCAGTTGCGTTGGGCGGTTGCCCAATTAGAAAGGGCAAATAAGACGAAAAAGAGTAGAAGTCTAATGGGCATAGAAAGCAATTTATGTGGTGGAAAAGGTGTTGAAGTTCCCCAAGGTAGAAATGAAATATGTACAAAGGAAGACCGTACCTACTAACTATTTTCCCAATTGCCCCTTTTTGCCGAATTTCCAGGGTGAAATTACCCCTTACTCGAAGTATTATTATTCTTGGCAATTGTTGCCGTGCCAACCAATTTGAGCATCCATGTTGATTAACCACCACGCCCACACCCACTACAGCGACGGTGTCGGGGCACCGACAAAATATGTTGAGCAAGCCATCCAGGAGGGGTTCGACGCCTACGGTTTTAGCGACCATGCGCCTATCCCATCCGAGGATGTCGGATCGATGTCCATCACCGATCTGTCCGATTACATCGCCGAGATTGAGGACCTACAGCGTAAATACGGTCAGCGCATCCGCCTTTACAAGAGCCTGGAAGTTGACTTCATACCGGGCATCATTAACGTCGATAGCACTCACGTGCGGGCCGCCGGCCTGGACTATACGGTCGGGGCGGTCCACTACATCGATCGCCTGCCGGACGGTCAGCCCTGGAGTTTCCAGCGCGCCAATCCCGTTTTTGAAGAGGGCATCAACACCATCTTCGGGGGCAGCCCCCGGGCAATGGTCGAACGGTACTTCGAACTGGTTCGCGAAATGGTTACTACCCATCCACCCTCCGTGGTGGCCCACCTAGACCGGATCAAGAAACGCAATGAAAACGGTCGGTACTGGCAAGAATCGGAAGCTTGGTATCGCAAGGCGATCGAAGAAACCCTGGAGGCCATCGCCGGTGCCGGTTGCATTATGGAGGTCAATACCCGGGGCATTTACCGAAACGAAACCACCGATACCTACCCAACCGATTGGGTGGTGGAACGGGCACACCAGTGGGGTATCCGCCTACAGGTAAATTCTGATGCCCACCAGACCGACCAGATATCCGGAGGATTCCCGGAAGCTTATCGCATGCTTACGGACATCGGCGTGGAGACTTTACACGTATTCATGGGTGCAGGCTTCACGCCAATTGCCGTGGAAGACGTCGCTATCCCCCAGGCCAGTGGCTACCTTCTGGGGCAGGACGAATAATAAGTCTGCCATGGATTGGCCTATACGGTAGCCGCCAAAACTTGGGTTGCTCAGCTAAGCAGATGTTCCGGCGCCTAGAAATCAGGGGAAGCTGACAGCCCGGCGAACGAGTTGTCCTTCCGCGGCACTGGCCTGGAGCACGCCCTTGTCCCCTGAAGATATTTCCGCGGCGTTTCCTTCGTCGGTGTCGATGTGCATTTCCAATAGGTAGTCCGGAGAAACCCGTACAAGAACATTCCCGAAGGTCAGTCCCCGATCGTCGTTTCGGATGGCCACTTCCACGACGTCCCGGTCCTTCACACCAAAGCGGCTGGCATCGGCGGGGGTCATGTGAATGTGGCGCCAGGCGCAGATCAGGCCATCCTCCAGGTCAAGCTCACCTTTCGGTCCGATAAGTCGGCAGCCGGGGGTATTCTCCACCTTGCCGGATTCACGAACCGGGGCATCGATGCCGAGAAAGAACTCGTCGGTCCGGGAGATTTCCACCTGGTCGACGGACCGTAGCGGTCCCAGGATGCGTACGCGTTCCAGTTGGTTCTTGGGTCCGACCACCGTGACCGTCTCGTTAGCGGCAAATTGGCCAGGCTGCGAAAGCCACTTCTTCACCGTCAGTTCATAGTCTTCACCGAACAATTGGTTCAGGGTAGCACGCGTAAGGTGGCAGTGGCGAGCGGATATAGCTACCGGGATAGCCGGCAACCGATTTACTTCCTGCTCGTGGTCGATCAGCTTGATACACTCCTTGGCGATGGCCAGCTGCTCGTTCGTTCGTATGGCGAGTAACTGTACCCGACTGTGCGGGCGGCTAAAAGCGATCACGTCTTCTCCCGTCGTAAGCTGTACCCGCTGGTTGCGATCCTCATCGATCACGGCCCCCAGGTAGTCGAGGCGCTGGGCCGCGCGGTGGCGTACGATAGGACTGTTCTCTCCAATGCCTCCCGTAAAGATGATGGCGTCCACCCCACCCATGATGGCGGCGTAGGCGCCGATGTACTTGCGCAGGCGGTGGCTGAATATCTGCAAAGCTAATTGCGCCCCTTCGTCACCGTCGGTAGAGCGAGCCAGAATGTCGCGCATATCGTTTGATCCGGACAAGCCCTTAAGTCCACTTTCCCGGTTGAGGAGATTTTCTATCTCGGCAGCACTCATACCGGCCTCCCGGGCCAGGTACCCCGGTATGCCGGGGTCAATGTCCCCGCTCCGGGTACCCATTACCAGCCCCTCGAGGGGTGTCATGCCCATACTGGTCTCAATACTTCGTCCGAACTCGATGGCTGCTACGCTGCACCCGTTACCCAGGTGACAGCTGATCAGACGCAGATTCCGGTAATCATCCTTTAGGAAGGTAGCCGCCCGTCCCGCTACGTACTGATGGCTGATACCGTGAAATCCGTAGCGCCGTATACCATACTCTTCCGTAAGCGCCTGGGGCAAAGCATAGG
>JBASAV010000214.1:0-4812 GCA_049650785.1 Lewinella sp.
GAGCAAGTTTGGTCACCGAACGTTTGATCGTTCGGTAATAGTTGACGGATGGAAAGACGAAGGCCCCTCGGTACTTACCGAGGGGCCTTCGTCTTTTTTCAAAGGGTTGCTTTAAGAATCCCGCCGGTTGCCGAGCACCTTGTCTACCGATGCGCCCAGTCGATTGATGATCTTTCCCTGCTGCGCAATGGTTGCCTTCAGGTCCTTCATCTCGTCGTGTACGTAACGCTGGATGTTTTGCGGAGAGGGGAGGAAAGGGTTAATCCGGGCACGCACGTACCAGATCTCCCGCAGGTCGGATAGCGGAATGCGATAGGTATCGTAGAAGCTGTTGTCCGAAATCACTTCGAGTTCTTTGGTCTCGTCCAGAAAGTTGCGCACGCGCTTCACCACAACATCGCTCCGGGTGACGATGACGTAAGCGTAGTTGTCTTTGATGCCGCTTTCCCAGAGGGTAGGTTCCAGGAAGGCGCAAACGATTTTGTCGCCTTCGAATAGCGTGGGCTCCATGCTGTCCCCGGGAACGTCAAAGCTACGGTGGGTGCCGACCTTGTACTTATAATCCGGTAAGCTGAAGGTGGGCAGGCTCTCCACGAAGGAAGGGTCACCGAGTTCTCCGGCATAAACGGACTGGGCGGGAAGGGGAACGTGGACGATCATCTCCTCGCTATCCGGCGTGGTGATCGTGGTCAGGACCCGAAAGTTCTGATTGCTCTCCTCGGTCATGAACATCGGACCGTCGCCAGTAAAGAGATAGACCGGATTCAGCTTGTACTTGTTGATGGCCTGGCGGAGTAACTCAATAGTTACGTCCCGGCGGCCCTTCAAGATTTCACTCAGGGACTGAGGCAGATAGTCCAGTGACATGGCGAATGCGCGGCTGGAACGGATACGTTTCTCTGCTTTGAGCTTATCATGACATTTGATGAAGCGTTGAGAAACGACGTTTTTCATAAGGGCAACAGATTAAGACGGCTCAAATATAGGCGCGACCAGTATAAGTTCTAGAGTGATGCGACAATCTTTTGTCCATCTTTTGCTAATCCTGATCCTTGATGACGGCATCGTCTTCGTTGCGCTCGCCCATTTCGATGGTTTCCCGGGCTTCCTCCATGTCGTCTCCCTCCGGGGTTTCTCCCTGCTCTTCGTCCTGGTGTGGCTCGTAGCTGAGCGTGATCAGCACCGGGAAGTGGTCGCTACCTACGTAGGGCAAGCGTTCCAGATCAACGATAGCAAAATCAGAGGAGTGGAATACGTGATCTAATGGCCAGCGTAGGAGACTGTATTCCGCGTGGAAGGTGGAAAATAATCCCCGGCCCCGACGTGGGTCGAGCAAGCCACTGATGCGCTGAAACAGGCGCGACGAATGTGACCAGGCCACGTCGTTCATATCGCCGGCGACGATAGTCGAACGGTGGTCCCGTTCCTGGACTTCCAATCCGACCAGCGCCAATTCGGCATCCCGTCCGGTGCTGGCATAGGCCTCCGAGGGACTGGGTGGCATCGGATGAACGAAGTACAGGTCCACTTCCCGACCGTTGGGAAGCTCGATCTTTGCATCGATACCGGGAATGTCGTCCTTGATGCGATACTTGATCTCCGGATCGATCAGTTCAATTTTGCTCCAGAGGTGCATACCGTACAGGTTCTCCAACGGGACGTTGACCCGGTAGGGGAACTCTTCATCCAAACCCTCGGCCAGCTTTTCTTCCCACCACTCGTTGGTCTCCACCGTCAGCAAAATGTCCGGATCCACCTTTTTGACCAAATCGATGACGAGATCCGTTCGCCGGTTGGTCTGCAGGACATTGCTCATCATGATGGTCAGGTGACCGGAGTCATCGTCCAGGATCTGCGCTTCGCGTGCGTCTTTATCGTGGAGGGTAGTGTATGGGTAAATGCGGTAGGCCTGGTAGAGGGCCGCGAGGGTCAGCACGACTCCAATGGAGATGTTGAGGGTATCGTTGGAAGAGTTGGATAGAAACCAACAGGCAGCCGATAGAAAAAGAATGACAACCAGTTGCTGACGTGGGTAGTCAAAACCCCGAATCCACCAGTCATCGTACTTTAAAAAAGGCAGAACCGTGCCTATAACCCCGACGATTCCGAGTACATAAGCTAAAATGCGGAGTGCGATCACGTGTAGGTACAAATTTGGTTTATAAGGGAGTATTTTGCGGCGATGTTCACCGGCCGCCTAACAAAGGTCCCACACAAACGAACGGCGCCGACCTGCTTCTTGTATACAATGTATACCCTTATTAACCATTTACCGATGACAGCCAACCGCAGCCGTCCCTATTGGGGCGATTATCGGATTTACCTCCTCCTCTTACTGATTGGCATTTCTCCAGCGCTGGGCGCCCAAATGGATGACGAACGCATCGCCGAGCTGATAGAATCCTACCGATCGGACCGGCGGGGACCATACCGGGGCATTTTTTGGTTCTGCTCGGACGGTAGCCAGCGTGCCGCACGGGACCCTTGTCCGGACGATGAGGATGCGCAGCAACACGCGGACTATACCCCCGAAATCAAGCGGTTGATGCGGGAGCAGGATTTATACTTCGGTCAAATACTGGCCGGAACGGAGTATGATGCGTTCTGGAATGCCGGGGATGATCATAGCCGGCTCAAGCAATATCAACTCAATAATTATTTGGTAGCCGTTGACGACGGCTGGATCCTGGAGCGCGCGCGATTCTACCGTGGGGCCTTTCAAATCGAGGATGAGGAAGAGTGGGGACTCGACTTTTTCCGCTGGTTGCTCGATCGGAATGAGGTTTTACAGGAGGATTTCTATCTGGTGGTCCAGGCTGCCCGTGACATTCCCCACCGGGGAGATACCGATCTCAATCAGCGGATTCGTGCGGTCAGCAAAGAGATTGCCGACGACTACGATGAATTCATGGAGCTGCGGATCAAAATCCACGGGCGCCCCGGAGCGGGGGATGCCGAGGCGGTTCGTGCCTTCATGACCGAAAATGAGACAGCGCTACGGGACCGAGAACTTTACACTGCCGCGGGCCAGTTGGCTGAAGACATCGAGGCCGCCTACGGCGGAAGTGGGTTGCGAAATATAGGCAGTTTAGCCGGCGAGCTTCCGGCTGGTGATCCGATGAAGGACAAACTTCGGACTTTCGTGCAAGAGCAGGAAAGTGCCGACGTGGTCTCCCGGTTGACGGCGGCTTCCGACTTGATATTGTCCCTCCGTCAGGATCTGGTAAGCTATGACCGACTCGCCCTCGATCGTCTGCGATTAGTCGACGTGGTCAACGAACTCAGCGATCTGATCTTTCGTAGCTCAGCGGAGTATAGTACCGAAACGGCCCGCGACCAGATGGAAAAGATCTGCTACCTCGGTCAGGCGGCTGCCGGTACCGGCTTCGTGGAATTATGGGAGTATGAATCGGCCCAGGGTTTGATCGCGGATCCCGGTTATCAGTACGTGTGGCCGGAGATGCTCGACGATTACCTGGAGAACGCCAGCCGCTTCGTGGAATGGGGCACGGCAACCAACCGGGCTACCTACGCCGAGGTGGTGGAGCGATACGCCCGTTTTGAGCCCGCCGCCCTGGCCTTTCTGGACGACCAGATTCGCGGTTCGGTGCTGCTCCCGCTGGGTTCGGCCGTCGGTGAACTGGGCGACTGGCTGGCCCGCAATAGTGATACCGGTAACGCCCTGATGAATATCGAAACCCAGGCCCAGGCTCGGGGCTTAAATCCAGGATATGCCCGCGGTGTCCTCCACTTGATCGAGGGCGCACCGGACGAAGTGGAGGTGAATAACCGCGATATTTTCGTCTTCAGCCGTCCGCCGGCGGATCTCAAGCCGGTAGGTGGCATTCTGACCGTCAGCGAGGGTAATCCGGTGAGTCACGTACAACTTCTGGCCCGTAACCTCGGCATTCCGAATGCCGTAATTACCGAACAGCAGTTTCAAGAACTACTGCCCTTCAACGGGGAAGAGGTGTTTATGGCCGTCTCCTCCGCCGGAAGCGTTATCATGAAACCGGTGGGCGATATGTCGGGAGAGGAAAAAGATCTCTTTACGGTCGAGGAGCGGAACCAAAATAAGATCCGCGTCCCGATCGACAGGCTCGACCTGGGCACCCGCGACGTCCTTAACCTGGCGGACGTGAATAGTGAAGATAGCGGCGTCCGCAGCGGTCCGAAGGCGGCCAATCTGGGCCAACTGAAGGAGCTCTTTCCCGAGAACGTGGTCAACGGGTTGGTGATCCCCTTCGGTGTATTTCGGGAGCACCTCGACCAACAAATGCCGGGTCAGGCCGATGACGTTTCTTACTGGGAGTTTTTGAACGACCGCTTTGCCGAATCCGCCCGAATGGAAGAATCCGGAAGCAGCGAGGCCGAGGTGGAAGCCTACACCCTGGAACAACTGGCTACGCTCCGCGAGGCAATCGATCAGATTAAACTATCTCCAAAACTGATTGGGCAGCTGAATGAAGGTTTTGCCACCAATCTTGGCGGCGGCTTCGGGGAGGTACCCGTATTCCTGCGCTCCGACACCAATATGGAGGATCTGGCGGAGTTTACCGGCGCGGGGCTCAATAAGACGGTTTTCAACGTCGTGAATCGTCAGGCCATTATTGACGGCATCAAGGAGGTTTGGGCAAGTCCCTACCTGGAACGTAGTTACCGGTGGCGGCAGCGCTACCTGCTGAACCCCGAGAACGTGTTTCCCAGTATCCTGATCATTCCGAGCGTCGACGTAGAGTATTCCGGGGTCATGATCACGAAGGGCGTCAGTAGCGGCCGGGAGGAGGATATCACGGTCGCCTTCAGCCGGGG
>JBASAV010000215.1:0-10547 GCA_049650785.1 Lewinella sp.
CGAGCCGGTTGAAGTACTGCAGTGCAGCTACCAGATGGACCGCGAGACGGATAAGTCCGGTATGCCGGCCACCGGCGTACACGGCGGCAAGATCAGTCTCACCATTAAGTCATCCTCCGATATCACGCTATTCGACTGGATGATCAATGCCTTCGCCCAAAAGAAAGGCGAGATCGAATTCTACAAGCGAAACGATCCGACGCCGGCCAAGGTGCTGTCGTTCGAAAATGCCTACATCGTCGAGCACGGCGAGACCTTCAACGTCCTTAACGGGGAGGTCGACCAGCCGATGGTCGAGCACTTCACCGTTTCGGCCGAGACCATGAAGATGCAGGATAGCGAGCTCAAGAAGACCTGGGTCAGCTAAACAACTCAACCGGAGGACTGGCACGCGCTGCCGGCCTCCGGTTTTTTTCAATCAACACTAAATCACTCTCTCGTGGCGGGCAAGGCAATACCGGAAATCGTTATCGACGGAACCCCGCTGGGGCCCATCACGGTATTGACGCTGGATCAACCCTGGAACGATCACCATTCGTTTTCCATCGTATGCCCGTACCGCGAAAAGCCGGGCGCCCTGATGGAGCTCGGTAAGAATTACGTCGGTAAGCCCATCACCATCCAACTACAGGCCGGCATCCGTGCCGGCTCCGGCCAGCTTACTTTCAAGGGGATCATCACGAATGTCAAGCTGAGCAAGCAGGAGAGCTCCGTCATTCAACTCGTGCTACAGGGCTTCAGCCCCACCCGCTTACTCGATGACGGCCCGCACAACCGGACCTTTACGGAGCAGTCGCTGGCCGACGTGATTAACGCCGTGGCCGGTGACTTTCCCGACCTCGTGACTAAAGTAGCTATCCGCTACACCGATCCGTTACCGTATGTCACCCAGTACCGCGAAACGGCCTACCGCTTTCTGCGCCGCCTGACCGCTACCCACGGGGAATGGTTTTACTACGACGGCGAAATTGCCCGCTTCGGCGCGCCCGCCGAGGGGGAAGAAGCGGAACTGCTCTTCGGAAAGGACCTGAGTGGGCTGGAAGTGACCGCCGACGTAGTCCCCGCGAATTTTAAATTGCTGGGCTACGATTACGTGGGTGACCAGCACTTTGACGTCTCCGCCGATCGAGCGAAGGTCAGGGAACTGGACGACTTCGGGCAGTTGGTGTTCGATGCGTCGAACGTACTTTTTCAGCACGCGCCGGCATTTGCCGAACCCTTCACCGCCCCCGATAAGGTACACCTGGAACATTACGCGGAACGCCGTCGCGGCGGACAGTCCGCTAACCTCATCAATCTCTTCGCGGAAAGCTCTCGCCTGGATTTGCAGGTCGGTCAGGTAGTCAATATCCGTGCCCTGCCCGGAAGCCTGAACGGAAGCTCGTCCCAGACTGCCGACGATTACGGGACCTTCCGATTGCTTCGCATCACGCACCACTGTGACGGGATGGGAAACTACCACAATACATTCCAGGGAATCCCCGCCAAACTGGAGGTGCCGCCCATCAGCGATCACCACATTGCTCCCCCACCGGCGGAAACCCAACCCGCTGAGGTAACGGACAATCAGGACCCGGAACAGTTGGGTCGCGTACGGGTGGCTTTCGCCTGGCAGAAAGAGTCCGGCGAGCAAACGCCCTGGTTGCGGGTGGCCGCAGCGGGTGCCGGGGGTGGACACGGAGCGTACTTCGTACCGGAAACCGGCGATCAGGTGATGGTCGGCTTCGAGTACAACAACCCTGACCGACCGGTGGTGCTCGGCAGCCTCTACCACGGCAACGTCAAACCCGCCAATGCCGCTGATCCTGACAACAATTCCAAGATCATCCGTACCCGAAGCGGCAACCAGGTGATCTTGTCCGACGCGGCCGGTGAGGAAAGTATTGTCATCCAGAACGGGTCCAATATCATCAAGCTGAACCTGGAAGGAGACACCTCCATCGAGATAATTACGGATGGCGATCTGAGTCTGACCGGTAAAAATATTACCCTGACCGCCGCGGAGAATTTTACCGTTTCGTCGGGTAAGGCAACGGCGATGACGGCGGCGCAAGACTTCACCGTCACCACCGACAAAGCCATGGTCCTGACCGCCTCGACGAATTTCGACGTCAGCGGCCAGAATATCAGCCTCACCGCTCAGGTGGGCGTCACGGCCACGGGAGGGGCAACCGCCGAGTTCAGTAGTGCCAATACTACGGTAAAGGGAGATGCCATGGTCACCATCTCCGCCCCCATGGTTAAACTCAATTAAGGCGACCATGAAAAACTACACCCTACCTACCGACTTCACCCAATTGATGCGCCCCGGCGGACGCGCGGCGACCGTCGACCTTCACGAATCCGTGCGGCAGTACATCCTGCTGATGCTGATTTCGCACTTTGGAAGTCTCCGCGCGGATCCCTCCTTCGGTTGCGCCTTCTGGGAGTACGATTTCGAATCGGGTGCGAAGCTGGATACCCGACGTCATCAGCTGGAGCAGGATATCCGGTGCATGATCGTGGAGCGCGAACCCCGCCTGGACGCGACTACACTCAAGGTAAATTTCCGCGTGTTTAACAGCCCCTTGCCATCGTACCGCGGACGCCGTATGCTGTCCCTCAAGAAGCGGATCGAAATGCAGGTCACGGGCCGCCTGGTTCAGACCAACACGGCCTTCTCTCCGCCGCCCTTTCAGCTGTACTTCAGCCCCGTGGCCATCGAACAAACTAACGACCGGTAATGGACGGACAGGAACAAATAAGGAACCGCATTCTCCGTGCTGCCGCCCGTCATTGGGGCTACCAGGAATCGGACATGGATCTGCAAGCCTTCGATCCGCTGGTCCGGCTACTCGTGGAAGCCTGCAGCGGCGAAGTGGCCCGGTTGGAACGCATGCTGGCGGATTCCGAGACCCGTATCATGGAGCGTATGCTCGAACAGCTGGCCCCGGAGGTGAGTACGGGACCGCGGCCCGCCCACGCGATCGCCTTCGTGCGAGCACTGACGGGAAGTGAAACGGTGACGCCGGACCTGCAGCTCTATGCCGCTGTCGAACGCAAGGGCGAGAAGGAGGAGGTATACTTTCGACCGGTTGCTTCGACCCCGGTTGTCAACGGTCGTATTACCTACCTGGAAGCAGGGGGCACGACCCTGCTGGCCGTTGGCGACAAACAGGGCCGGGAGAAGGTAGCCACCGGCAAGGGCGGTTTGGCGGAACGCGGCAGCACCCTCTACCTCGGGCTGGAACTGGACCGGCGTGTGCTCTCGCTGACCGGCCTGCGCTTCTACTTCAACTGGATGAATGCCCTGAATTTGGTGGAGAACCTTGAATGGTTGCGGCAGGCCAAATGGAGCTGCGCCGGGCACCCGCTCCGCGTGAGCAGCGAAAGTGATGTACGGCGGTCACCCGACGGCGCCGGGGCGGCGGCTTCCTTTCTCGAAAGCGAATACCGGCGCTACCACCGGGAGGTAGCGGAGGTGAGCGGATTTTATGCCGACCACCTGGTTGCCATCGACGACTTCGCGCAGGCGAACGCCGATCCGGAGCTCTCGTCGCTATTGGCTTTTTACCCGCCAGAGTTTGAAGCCCACTACTCCCCCGAAAATCTCGTGGGGCTGGACCGCAAACTTCTCTGGATCAAGGTGGCCTTTCCTACCCAAATGAGTGCGCGGGAATTACAGGCCACCACCTGCGTCCTCAACCCCGTGGTGGTGGCGAATCTGCGCCCCCATACCGTTGCGGGACGCCTGCGCGACCAGGTTAATATCGTCCCCCTGGATTCCGAGCACCACTATTTTGATATCCTTTCCGTCAGAAGTCGTCGCGGGCTGGCGTACGATGAGGTGCCCCTGACCAACATCCGACGGTATCAGGCGGGCCAGTACAGCGTACGCCGTCGCGATGTGGGCAAGTTCGAGCACCGCGATGCCGGCCGAATGCTGTACCAGTTGCTCGACCTGTTGAGGGAGGAGAGCGCGGCCTTCAGCGCATTCGGTAAGGATGCGCTGCAGAGCAAGATTACCGCCCTCAATCAGCACCTCAAAGACCTGGAGCAGCAACTGCAACTGGAACCGGAGGGAGTTGGCTCCCAGGCGTTTGTAGTGGTCAGTCCGCTAAGTGCGGACCGCTTCGTCGACGTAGACTACCTCAGTACCCAAGCCGACGGCGCCAACGATATCCTGGCGGGCGAATCGCTGGAACTCGTCCGGTTCGCCGGAATAGACCGCAAAAGCTTGCACCTGGTCACTACCACAACGGGCGGTCGCGCTCCGCTATCCTACCAGGAGCGAAAGTATGCCTACAAAAAGGCCATCGTATCCCGCGGTCGCGTAGTCACCCGGGAGGATATCCGCGCCTTCTGTGAGGCCGATCTGGGCAAGCTGCTCACCGGAGGCGTGCGCATCCGGAAAGCATACGCCCGCGGGCACGGGGGGCAACACGGGGTGGAGCGCGTACTCGAAGTCAGTGTGGGGGTGGCCGACGCCGAAAGCGCAGAGGTCGCCGCCCGGCTGGCGGCGCTCGAACGTCAACTGAACCGGCAAAGCGCCGGGGTTTTGCCCATTCGGGTACTCGCCCTGGAAAGCCTCGCCGTATGAAGACGGCCCGACTAAACGAATTGGAAACGGTCCTGAACCGGCATCCCGCCCGCCTGGAAATATTGCTGGCCGAGCTGGTGGAGGCGGAGACGGTTTCCCAGGACGAACTGAGCATCCGGGCCACCAGCACCTTTGCACGGAATTACCGGCAGGACATCGCGGGCACGAAGGTCAAGGAAGGCCCCTCCGGTGATCTACTCGAGGTTCGCACTCACCGCGAAGGACTCTACGATCAGCTTCCCTACCATCTGTTCCACCGCCCGGAACCCTACGGCCCGGCCCAAAAGCTGAAAAGCAGACTGGCCGAGAGCGAAGCGGCCCGCGCCCGGGAAGAAGCTGCCCGCGCCTTTTTCTTCCCCTTCGAGCATGTGCTGAATGCGACCGCCATCAAGATGGCTTTGCAGGAAAGAAAACTTACGGATGCTTTCCACAGTCCGCTGTACCGCAACCTACTTAAGAAGCTCTGGCCGCGCTGTGCTCAGGTTGCCGTCGAGCGGTTGCCCCTGCTGGCGTACGTACTCCCGCTCGCTCATCGGATATCCGGTGATCTGGCTTTGATGGAACCTTGCTACCGGAGCTTGCTGCTGGCGCCCGTCAGTCTCCAATATCGGTACGGAGCGGATGGGTACGATACGGCCGACACCGGACCGGCCGGCACGACGCTGGGCCTGGATCTGACGCTCGATGGCCGGCCGGCGGAGGAGCTGCCGGTATTGGTTATTACCGTCGGTCCACTTCCCCGGCAGCGCACTGAAGAATTTCTGCCCGGGGGCAGCGGCACGGCTATGCTCGAAGTACTCAACGATTGCCTGGTGCCCTACGAAGTGGACGTTCAGCTAACGATCTCCCTCGAACCCGGGTCCGAGGCTTTCTCTCTGGCCGGGGAGCGCACCACCGCTTCGCGTCTGGGACTAACCGCCGTCTTAACTCCTTCCGCATGACCTACGAAGGCATCCTTATCACCTTGCTTGTGCTGCTGTTTCTCAGTATCGCCTGGATGTACGCCACGCGGGGAGATAAGAAGATATTCACCGGTAAATTGGTCGGGCTGGCACTGCGAACCGTCGCCGTAGCCACCACCTTTTCCCTGCTGGGTCTGCTCTACCGGCAACCGGGCAACTGGGTGGGGCTGGTCGGATTGCAGCTACTGCTCTTCGTGGCTTTCGGCTTGTTCGCCTGGTGGTACTGGCATAAGCAGCGATTGTCGGAACTGGATGCGCCGGCTATCCGCCGCTGGGAATTGCCGCAAGCATTCGCCCTTTGGGCATTGGCCACACTCGTGATCCTATCGGCCCTGCTCGCTAAACGATTGGTCTTCCCGGGCGATGCGGTCGGTAACACCGATGGCCTTCCGCTCGCCTACGCCGCGGCCACGTCCTTGCTGCTGCTGGCACCGCCGACCATCCTCCTGGCTTACCGAAACTGGAATGCTATTCCCGTCGTAATCAAGTACCGCGAACCCTGGATGCTGCCCGTGAACCGGGATGCTCCCGTTATCGAACCTTCGGCTGACGCCCTACGCATCTTTTTTGAGATACCGGTGCGGGAGGGGGATCCGGATACGGTGTCCTACGATCTTAGTGTTCCCCGACGCACCTCGCTGGGCCAGGCCTTCCACCACTTGCTTTATCAGCACAACGTGCAACGCCGGTCGCCGAAACAGATCGCGATCGCCTTTGAGAATAAATCCGACTTTCTGTACGGCTGGCTCCTGTATCGATCCGCCCGCAGTTGGTGGGGGAGCTACCGGGACTACCTGCCCATGGAGGAGCCCTTACGAACCACCGACCTTCAGAACGGCGAGAAGATCCTCGCCGAACGGGTACGGGTGTGGGAAAATAAAACATAGACTATGAAAACGCGCGAATACTGGCCGGTCAACTGGGTAGACGGCATGAAGATCAACAAAGCCCACTTTCAGCAACAGGAGGCTCATCTCAACGAACAGATCGCGCTGGCCCAGTCGGCTTCGCTTACGGATCATAACTATGGGCTGCTGCCCCCATCCGCGCACTACGGGGGGCTGGACGTCGTGGTCACCCCCGAGCGGGTCGAAGTACGTCGCTGCCAGGCCATCACCCGGGGAGGGTATCTGCTGGTGGTAGGACCCGAAAACAACACGGAGTTGCAGCGAAGGATGTCAGACCTGATGTACGGTCGGGATTTTTCGGAAGCCGATACGTGGCACGTAGTGCTCCGCTTGCAACCCGGCGAACGGGTGGGGATCGGTAGCCCGTCGCCCGAAGAAGTACCGCTGCGGCAGCCCTTTGCCTGTATGAAGGCCCATCTGGAAATCGTGCCCGCCGTTGATCTCATGCAGACGGATAGCCTCACACACGGCTTACCGCTGGCGCGCATCGTCAAAACCTACCAGGGGATCGAACGCGACCGCGATTTCATCCCACCGGTGGTCCGACTGAACGTTAGCGAACAGCTACTGCACCACCACCACCAGTGGAAGGAGCAGCTGCTGGCCACGGAGGGCGATAATTTCGAGATCATCCGCAAGATCAAGGACAAGCACCGCAACAACCAGGGTAACCAGTTGTCCGCGGACCTGCTCAGTCTTTCCCAGGCCTGCATACGCTACATTGACGAGCATTTCGATGCCTACCGGCTACTCCTGCCCCAGGGGGAGCCGATTCTACTGTTCACCTGGTTTATGGCGCTGGCGCGGACCATCAAAAATGAAGTGCGCCTGGCCGGAAACCAGGAGAACATGCTCAACTACCTGGCCCACTTCATTGACGGCGTCGCGCCCACCGATCTGATGCGCTTCTGCAATGACCTTTGTGATTGCGACTACACACACGCCGATCTCCACCATCTGGTTACGCAGGTCGATAACTTCATGGGCTTCGTATCCCGTCTCTTTTCCCAGATCCGGCAACTTGATTACCACGAGATCGCCACCCCCACCATCATCAACAACCGAAGCTACGGGCGCATGGACCACCCGGGGGCGACCCAGCCCATACGACCCACGGTGCGGCCGGCCGGGGGCTCCGTGCGGATCACCACCCGGAATGCTTCGCGGGAGTCCGCTTCGGATACGCAGGCGGGAGACGCGGACGGGTGGGGACTAAAGTAGCGCCCCATGAACCACCGCCGTAAGATCAGCATCAACGGTCCGGCCCCCGCCCCCGGACGGTCACCCCTGAGCAGGAAAGCCATCGCTCTCGTGTTGCTCGTCGTCGCCATAAGTGTTGGCGTCGGTCTGGCCATAGGGATGGCGGGAACCCAAGATCGCACGCCACCGCCCGAAGAACAAAAGAACTTGGGCGCCGGAGCGCAGGAGAGCAGCTCAACGCAAGCCGTCACGACGGACGGGGTCATCCGGCAGGATATCTCCCTGGATGACTTACTCACTTCCTTCAAGATCGACCCTGAGGTTAAATCTACGCTGTTGGCGCACCCGGAGGTTCCGCGTGATCTGACGGTACGTTCGGGAACCCTTTACCGGATCGAGTACGGGAACGAAGCGGCGACCCGGGCGCGGGTGCTGACACTCGAGCGGGACGACACCACGCTGCTGGCACTACGCTTTCAGCCGTACGCGCACGTGACGACCATACCCCGCGAGGTAAGCATTCACGAGGTACGGTACGCCGGCATCATCACGGAGGATTTCTGGGTGTCCATCCTGGAGAGCGATCGGCTGCACCATACCCTGTTGCCGGTCGTTGAGGAAGCGCTCAAGTGGACCGTGGATCTGTTTCACCTGCGCCCCGGCGACCGCTTCAAACTGATTTACGACGAAGAGCGCCGCGATGGCCGCCCAATCGGGGTCAAGGCATTAAAGGCGGTAGAAATCGAAACGCCCGGACAGGCCTACCGGGTATTCGGGGTAGGGTCCGCCGCCGCACCGGTGTTTGTTGATTACTACGGCGGTAGCCTCCGCAAGCAGTTTCTTCGTGCCCCGGTCAAGTTCGGGATCGTGTCCTCCCGCTTTAATCCGCAACGCCGCCATCCGGTGACGGGGGAGATCAAGCCCCACGGCGGGACCGACTTCGCCGCGCCCGAGGGAGCCCCGATTTATGCGCTGGCATCCGGCCGTATCAGTCGGCGCGCCGAAGATCCCTACAACGGAAAGTACGTGGAAATAGCGCACGATGGTCGTTTCTCCACCATGTACCTGCATATGGCCAGTTTTGGACCGGGAGTGGACGTAGGCGGCCAAGTGCAACAGGGGGAAGTGATTGGATTTGTCGGTTCCACTGGCCTGTCGACGGGGCCGCACGTATGCTTGCGCTTTCGTGACCGGGGGGAGGAGAAAGATTTCCTGCAGTACCGCGACGAAAGTATGGCTGCTTCCGGCACGAGCGTGAGCGGCCAATTTATCGCCCGCCGGGACTCGCTCCTCGACATTTTGGACAGGCTGGAATACGCAGAGATAATTTTTTAGCGCGATAGGTAACAAATCCCGTGGGACGGCATAAAGGAGTATCCGGTTTGCCAAAGGAAATAACGTGTGGTTGATCAGCTGCGCTATAAACGGTGGGTCACTCGCCAGAACAACACAATAATGTCACCTAAGAAAGAGCAATGGGATGAAGTGTATCGACTCCTTTCGTGGTGGGACGCCGATAAGGTATCCGCCGCCCGGGTGTTGGTGGTGGGTGCCGGAGCGCTGGGAAATGAGGTCCTTAAGAATCTCGCCCTGCTTAACGTAGGCCACATTTTCATCGTCGATTTCGATGCCATCGAGTACGGTAACCTCAGCCGGTCGGTGCTTTTCCGCCCGGGAGATGTCGGCCGCGTGAAGGCAGAAGTAGCCGCTGAGCGAATCCGGGAGATGAATCCGAATTGCCAGGTAGGGTGGTTTAATGGAGATATAATCTACGACCTGGGGTTGGGCTTTCTGAATACGATGGACGTTTTCATTGGTTGCCTCGATAATCGGGTCGCCCGCCTCCACCTGAACCGCTACGCCTACCGGCTGAATAAAACCTGGATCAACGGGGGCATACTCAATCTGGCCGGATCGCTGGACGTATTTCAGCCGGGCGTGTCCTGTTACGAATGCGGTCTGCGACCGCAGGAGTGGCAGATCATCCGCTACCGGTTGGGTTGCAACGACGTGGCCAAACGAAACGCCAACCAGGGCAGGCTGCCGACTACTCCCATTTCCTCCTCCATCATCGGGGCGATGCAGGTACAGGAAGCCTTCAAGGTGATCTACGGAAATCACGCTCAGCTGCTGAGCCGGCAACGATATTTCTACGACGGGCAGAGTAACGAGAGCAAATTCTATCCCGCCCGGGCGCTGAAGGCGAACTGCCTGAGCCATTCCACCTGGGAGGATATCGTAGACGCCCCTACGCTTTCCGCACGCATGCAGGTTGCCGAATTGCTGCTTGCGCTGCAAACCCTGCTCGATTGTGAACGGCTGCGTGTCCACCTGGAATACGATGTGGTCCTCGAACTGTACAGTGAAGTAAGTCAGGTGTCTACTCCCGTGCTGTTGCCCCGTTTCCGGATTGACGAACAGACTTACCGCAACCACCAATTCTCGGCCGGAGAAACGGTCCGCATACCTCCGGAGATGACGGTAAGCACACTGGACGAAACCTTTCCCCGACCGGAGGCTACCCTGCTCGAAGTCGGTATTCCTCCCTGGCAGATCCTGCAGGTGGAGGCGAACGACGAGATGCACTTCGTCACGCTGAGCGCCGACCGCGGCAGCTATTTCACGCCGGCGACCGGGTCGACGGCCCGGGATGAACCCACCGGTGTACCCATCCAAAATCTATAAATCCCAATTATGTCAGACTTTCTCAACATTGTCGTGCGTGTGATGCCCGGAGGCGAACAGCTCGATGTCGAGCTACCACGTTTTTCAACCGGCCAGGAAATACTGGAAGGTTTGCTGAGTGAGAATGTCGCGCCGCGACAGACCCAGCAGGGCGAGCCCCTTTTCTACGAACTCATTTCCAAGACGGGTAACGTGCGTATCGAAGATCACAAG
>JBASAV010000216.1:0-7320 GCA_049650785.1 Lewinella sp.
CTACCTCCCAGATTACCGGCGAACACACCTTCTTCGTACGGGTACGCCAGGGTGAGGCGGAATGGTGGTCACCGGTATCCGTCTCCCTGTTATCTGCATTTGACCTGCGCTTCGACGCAAAAGAAAACACCTGGCTTGTCCGCAACAATACGGATGAGCCGCAGGCGATCAAATTGACCTCCGGCGGTGAAGACTACGGGGTGTCCCATAACCAAAAATTGACCGGCGGAGAGGTAGGTAAGGTCAGCCTGAGCACTGCCTTAGCTTACGGTACCACGCAGGTGAATCTGACCAGCGAAGGGGGTGCCAAGGCAAGCGCCAGTCACACCGACTGGTCCGGCACTTTGGCACCGGATGCAGCCACCGATTTTGTGGATTTGGGTACCTACTTCAACTCGCCCATCGGCGACATCTTCGAGGCGCAGTACTATACGCCGCGGCCAACTTCCCCAACGGTCCAGCTGCCGGTAACGGGGATCGGTAACTGGTGTTACCCGAACGTGGAAGTCAATATCGACCCATCCGGACTGTGGGCGGCGGCGGGTGCCGATCGGGTGTACAAGATGCCGTCCGGGCTACCTTTTCAGCTGGCGGAAAGTCCGGAAGTGGATAACATCGCTTTCACCTCACGCTGGGATCGTTTCCCGGACACCGTTGCCGTCCCGCTTACGGGGAATGCCAGGCACCTTTATTTGCTCCTGGCCGGGTCTACGAATCCAATGCAGAGCCGGCTGGACAACGGTCTGGTAGAAGTACGCTACACCGATGGCACCAGCAGTCGGCTGATGCTCCGCAACCCCGATAACTGGGCACCCATCGAGCAGGATTACTACCTGGACGGCTACGCCTTCTACGCGGACGGAGCCCGGCCGCCGCGCGTACACCTGAAGGACGGAACGGTACCCAATGACCCCGCCTACATCGATATTAAAGGATTCTCTACTACCGGTATCGACGGCGGGGCGGCCACCGTGCTCGACCTGCCACTTGATCCCGGGAAGGCATTAGCGTCGCTCACGGTGTGCACCCTGGCGAATGACGTGGTTATCGGGCTACTGGCTGCTACCCTGGTGCGGCCTTAAGTGCATGTCTTAATTCTATAAATCCGACCAACCCTATTCACGATCTATACAGCACAGCAAAAATTATGAAATACTGTCTTTTCTTACTGCCCCTACTTTTTGTGGCCTGTCACCAACCTGCGGAGCTTCCGGCGCCGGAGTCATCCCTGGAAGCTATGCGGTCTGCCAACGCTTACTTCATGGAGAAGTGGCCGGACACCGGCAAGCGGATCGTCACCAACCGGTCGCGTGCCAGTAATATCTGGACCCGCGCGGTTTACTACGAGGGACTTATGGCCCTGTACGGAATCGACCCGCAGCCGGAGTACTATCAATACGCCACCGACTGGGCGGACTTCCACGAATGGAACTTTCGCGACGGAGAAACCTACACCCGTAACGCAGACAACCAGGCCGCCGGGCAGACCTACGTCCAACTCTACGAGATCGATCCCCAACCGGAGCGCATCGAGTTGGTAAAGGCGTCCGTGGACAGCATGATGCGGACCGACAAGGTCGATGACTGGGATTGGATCGATGCCATTCAGATGGGTATGCCCCTGTTCGCCCAGCTCGGCGTGCTCTACGAAGATCCCAGCTACTTCGAGCGGATGTATGAGATGTACAGCTTCACCAAGAACGAGCACGGTGACAATGGGCTCTACAACCCGGAGGATCATCTCTGGTGGCGGGACGCCGACTTCGACCCGCCCTACACCGAACCCAACGGGGAAGACAGCTACTGGTCGCGTGGTAACGGCTGGGTTATAATGGCCCTGGCCCGCGTACTGGAGATCCTGCCCGAAAACGATCCGCACCGCGACGAGTACATCGCCGACTTCCGGAATATGATGGATGCCGTCCTGAAGGTGCAGCGTGAAGATGGCTTCTGGAACGTCAGCCTGCACGACCCGGACCACTACGGTGGAATGGAAACCTCGGGCACGGCGATGTTCGCTTACGGAATGGCCTGGGGCATCAATCACAAGTTTCTCGACCGCGATAAGTATATGCCCCCGCTGGCGAAAGCCTGGAACGCTATGATAGACGAAGCCCTGCACGACAACGGGTTCCTGGGCTACGTCCAGAGTACCGGTAAAGAACCGAAGGACGGTCAGCCATTGAGCTACGACAAGATCCCTGACTTCGAAGATTACGGACTTGGTGCCTTCCTGTTGGCGGGGACCGAAGTGTACAAGCTCGAGCAGCGCAATTAACTATTCCGGTCTCTCCCAATCACTCCAAATATCAATACATGAAAACGTTATCCCTTTTATCCATATGTCTATCATTCCTATTACTGGCCTGCCTCACGGGTTGCGCGACGAACGTTCCGGACGGTGACGGTGACCCGGTAGGTATGTCCCTTGACGCCAACGGTTATCCCCGCCTGGCCATCGCCAATCCCTCCGGCGACTCCGTGATCCTTCAAGCGCCATCTTCCGGCGTAGGGAGTATTGGTTTTGAGCGTGACGGTCAGACAACCTGGGTCACCGGACAGCCCTCGAGCAGGGATCAGGACGGTACCAACTATAATTACACCTGGGCAACGGACGACGGGGATGTCACCCTGGCCATTAACTCCGGAAACGGAGAAGACATGACGTTCCGCCTTACAACCGATAGCGAACGGGAGGGGCACAACCACTGGCACGTCAATTTTGCGGCCGGTGCCGACGAGTACTTCACCGGTATCTTCGAACGGGTGGTCGATGGCGGCCAGACCGAATCCTGGGCGGATGGCATCACCACCGGCCTCAACCTGCGCGGCGAACGCGTGGAGATGCACCTCAAACCTACCGTATCCGCCTACGCCCCCTTCTATATCTCCTCGGCCAGCTACGGCTTCTTCGCGGAGGGGACCTGGCCCGGCGTATTCGACTTTGCCAAGGAGCATGACAATACCGTAAGCGTATCCTTCGAAGGACCCGAACTGGCCTACAAACTGTACCTCGGCAAGGGCGTGAAGGCGATCGTGCAGCAGCACGCCCTGGAAACCGGCCCCTCCCTTGTGCCGCCCGACTGGGCTCTTGGTCCCTGGCGCTGGCGCGACGAGCACTTCAATGAAACCAGTTACTTCGATGGTACGCCTAAGCAAGCACCCTACAACACGGACATTGTAGAGGACGTGCTCATGATGAACGCCTTCGATATTCCCTTCACCGCGGTATGGATCGACCGCCCGTGGGGACCTGGCGTCCGCGGTTTCGACGACTATGAGTTCGACGAAGAACGGCTACCCGAACCCGAGAAGATGATCTCCTGGCTGAACGACCACGGCGCGGAACTGATGCTCTGGATCGGCCCCTTCGTAATGGGTGATATGGCGGACTACGCCGAGGATAATAACTTCGACCTCCAGAGTAACCGCTGGAAGGATTCCCGTCAGGTGCTGATGGATTTCACCAACCCTGACGCCGTAGAATGGTGGGCAGAGAACGGACCCGGTAAGCTGGCCCGCATGGGCGTCAAAGGCTTCAAACTCGACCGCGCCGACGGCGAAAAGCTACAGGACTCCCTGCACCTGACTACGTCAGCGGGCACCACCTACCGCGAGAACTTCAACGACTACCCGCGACAGTACGTAGAGGCCACCTACAACGCCGTAGAGCCGGTCCTGGGTGACGACTTCGTGCTGTTCCCGCGCGCTCAGTACACGGGCAGCGCCCGCTTCGGCAGTATGTGGGCCGGTGATACCAACGGTAAACCGGAGGGACTGCGCTCCGCCATCATCGCCATGCAGCGTTGCGCCGTGATGGGCTACCCGGTATGGGGTTCGGATATCGGCGGATACTGGGGTGATTACACCCAGGAGACCACTAAGCGGTGGCTGGGTCTGGGTTGCTTCTCACCCATCATGGAAACCGGTCCCACCAATAACGAAGGGCTGTGGAACAACCCCGAAGAGCCGAAGTACGATGAGGATCTGATCGCTACCTGGCGACTCTACTCCAAGCTCCGTATGGAGTTGGTCGATTACGTTAGTGACCAGGCCGAACTCGCCCGCGAGACCGGTACACCGATTGCCCGCCCCCTGTTCTTGGAATACCCCGATCAGGAGGAAGCCTGGGAAGACTGGCAGACCTATCTCTTCGGTCCCGACTTCCTCGTATCGGTGGTCTGGGAAAGCGGCGTCAACGAGCACCGCCTGTACCTGCCGGCCGGCGAACGGTGGATCGACGCCTGGAATCCGGAAAGCGTGATGGAGGGTGGACAGTACGTCACCGTAGAAGCACCCGCATACAAGACACCGGTTTTCATTCGTGAGGGTTCCGGTCAGGAACTCGGAGATCTGAACGCCCTGTACCAGGAATCGTTAGAGATCGCCTCGAAGCGGCCCGATCTGGCGGCACTGGAAGCCGCCGAAGAATGGGAATAGTCCAGCGGTACATACCTATCCTGGCGCTTCTTGCCTGGGCTACGACGATGATGGGGCAGTCGACCGACCGCCCCAACATCGTATTTATCATGGCGGACGACCTGGGCTACGCCGACCTGGGGTCCTACGGGCAAACCGTCATACGGACGCCCAACCTGGATCGACTGGCCGAGCAGGGAACCCGCTTCACCGATGTGTACGCCGGATCGACCGTATGTGCGCCCTCCCGCTCGGTACTAATGACGGGGCAGCACACGGGGCACACTACCGTACGCGGCAACAACGGCGTCGGTGGGGTAGTGGGCCTGGGGGGTGCCGAAGGGCGCATACCCTTGCAGGCCAGCGATACGACCGTGGCAAAGCTCCTACAGTCGGCGGGCTACGCAACCGGGATGATCGGCAAGTGGGGGCTCGGTGAGCCCGCTACGGCAGGGCTACCTGATCTCCAGGGGTTCGACTACTTCTACGGGTTCCTCAATCAGCGACGGGCGCACACCTACTATCCGGACTACGTGTGGCGGAATAGTGAGCGCGTCGACTTTCCCGACAATGCAGGGCATCGCAAGCGCGATTACATTCAGGATCACTTCCTGGCGGAATCCCTTCAGTTTGTAGACAACCACCGGGACGAGCCATTCTTTCTGTACCTGCCCTATACGCTACCCCACGATGACTACGAGATCGACACGCTCGGCCGCTTTGTGGATTCGCTGTCCTGGACCCCCGATGAGCGGGCTTACGCCGCCATGGTCGAACGGCTGGACCGGGACGTAGGTCAGGTGCTCGACCGGCTCGAGGAAAACGGATTAACGGACCGGACCATCGTCTTTTTCTGCTCGGATAATGGTGCTGCCCAACGCTGGGAAGGGCGGTTCGACAGTTCCGGCCCCTTACGGGGGCGGAAGCGGGATATGTACGAGGGCGGACTGCGGACTGCCATGATCGTTCGTTACCCGGGTCAGGTTGCCGCCGGTGCGGTCAGTGAGGTACCGTGGAGTTTTACCGACGTGCTGCCCACCTTATGCGCAGTGGCGGGAATCGAGCCTACCACCAGTACGGACGGAAATAACGTTTGGCCGGTCATCACCGGCCAATCGGAGCACCACCCCGATCCGGATCGCTCCTTCTACTGGGAGTTCCACGAGGGCACTTTCCAACAGGCTATCCGCCGGGGGGAATACAAGGCCGTACGGACCGCTCCCGAACAAGACTGGGAGCTCTACAAGCTCGACGACGATCCGGGTGAAGTAAACGATCTGGCCGGTAACCAGCCGGAGATCACGGAGGAGTTGGCCCAAATGGCAGAGAATGCCCACCGGCCTTCCGCCTTTTTCCCCGTCCGTAAAAGTGGCGGCCGGGCCAAGCTGATGCTCATCGGAGACTCGACGGTCAAGAACGGCAGTGAGGACGGTGATTTATGTGGCTGGGGTGAAGTGCTGGCTCCCTTCTTCGATTCCACCGCCGTAGAGGTGGTCAACGCCGCCCGCGGTGGAAGGAGCAGTAAAACCTACTACAAGGAGAGACTTTGGGCAGAGGCGCTATCTGGCCTGGAAGAGGGTGATTTTCTCCTAATTCAGTTCGGGCATAACGATGGCGGCCCCGTATTCGATGAAAAAGAGAGGGGCAGCCTTCCCGGCACGGGACCGGAAGTGGCCACGGAAATCCTGTCCTCGACCGGTCAGCCCGATACCGTGCATACCTACGGCTGGTACTTACGGGAGTACGTCCGCGACGCCCGGGCGGCGGGCGTGACACCCATTATATGTTCCATGGTTCCCCGCAACCGGTGGGTCGACGGTCGGGTGGAGCGGACTGCGGACAGCTACGGCGGATGGGCGAAGACGATCGCCCACGAAGAGGGAGCCTACTTTATCGACCTCAATGAACGGATTGCCAAAGTCTACGACCGGATAGGGGAGGAGCAATTGTGGGCCGAGTACTTCGGTGAAGACCACACCCATACGACCTGCTTCGGCGCGGAACTGAATGCCCGCACGGTGGCCACCGCCATTAGCGAGCTACCGGTACCAGGATTAGCAACCGCCGTACAGTCGGAGCAGCTAGAGGGCGGGCGTTAGACCGTATAGCCCAGTTCTCGCAGCAAGCCTTCCGAGGCGTCGGTAGCCGCCTGGTATTTCGCGTCGCCCTGATTTTGCTTGGCAATGCTGATCGATCCCGTTCTTGCCTTACCCAAACGCTTGCGTAGGGTAGGGGACATGGGGTTGCCCAAAAACCGGAGGATCTTTTCCGCCTCCTCAATGGGGTTGGAGACGAAGTCCTCATACTTCACCTCCAGATAGCGGTCCGGACCCAGGGGCGCGAGCCGGCGGGCGCGCAGGACCATTTCCCGCCACATGATCACGTATCGGATGTAAGGATCCGCACTTACGAAGGATTTCTGATCGGCATCCGGAACCCACCAGGGGACAATCGTTCCATCGACCATATCATACACACCTATCTCGGATACTTTATTCTCCGCTAGTTCGGGCGATTGGAGGATCCGGTCGGTCAGCGCGTCCGGATAGCGGCGCACCATCGAATCGGCATTGTCACGGCCATCCCGGATAATGTGGATGAACCGGGCGTTCTGAAACTCCGTGGCAAAGGCCTCGGCGGCAAAACAGAGGAAGGGTTCCTTGTAGCAGAAGATGGCATTTCCCATACTCGGCTTTTTGAAGAATTCCGCGATCGTATTATTCCGTTCGTAGACGTTCTTGAGGCGTTCGCCCCGGTAGAAGCGCCGCCGCCAGAAAGACTGCCAGAAGATGTCGCGGATCGATTGCATTAGCGTCTTGACCGCCGCTTCGTTAGGGTTGCCGAAGCGGGCACCGTCCTCTGACATGCTACCCACTAGGTGCATCATTCGGGGCGGAGCCA
>JBASAV010000217.1:0-6139 GCA_049650785.1 Lewinella sp.
GTGCAATGGATCAACGGTGGAATTGATCCGTGTCATTCCTTCCACCCACCGGAACCCCCAACTTTAGGGTAGTAAACATACCCCCGATACCCTCGGGGCGAGCATCGACCTGCTCCACGCCACACGCTACCCATGATGAAACCAAACCAGCGAATACTCTCGGTCAACGGCGGGTCCTCGAGCATTAAATTCGGCCTTTACGAAACCCGCGGGCTACCGGTCCAACTACTGCACGGAGAGCTGGAAAACATCGGCTCCGGACGCGGCCGGCTTAGTTACCGCCGCAAGGGCGACCGGCAGGAAAACAGCCTGGAGCTGGCGGCGGCCTCGCCCGAAGAAGCGGCCGAGCAACTGTTGGATTGGCTGGGCCAGCAGGAGTACGTTGCCCCCCTGGCCGCGATCGGCCACCGCATCGTCCACGGCATGCACCACACCGAGCCCGAGCTCATCACGGAAGAGCTGCTGCGGGAGTTAAGGCACCTCAGTGCCCTCGATCCGGAGCACCTGCCCGGGGAAATCGGGCTCATCGAATATTTCCGACAGCGGTATCCGCATTTACCGCAGGTCGCCTGCTTCGATACCTCCTTTCACGCCTCCATGCCGCTGCTGGCAAAACGGGTAGCTATTCCCCGTCGGTACTTCGACGCCGGCATCCAGCGCTACGGCTTTCATGGCCTATCCTATGCCTACCTGATGGAAGAACTCGGCCGCGTTGCCGGTCCGGAGGCGGCGGGGGAAAGGGTAATTCTGGCGCACCTGGGCAACGGTGCGAGCCTGGCGGCGGTGAAGGGAGGGCAGCCCGTTGATACCACTATGGGATTTTCGCCGACGGCGGGGCTCCCTATGGGCACACGGACGGGAGACCTGGACCCCGGCGTGGCATGGTACCTGATGCAGCACGCGCAACTGAACGCAGACCAATTCAGTCACCTCGTCAACCACGAATCCGGGCTGCTCGGCCTCTCGGAGACCTCCGCGGATATGCGGAAACTGCTGGAAGTGGAAGCCACCGACCCGCGGGCACACGAAGCGATCGAATTCTTTTGCTACCAGGCCCGGAAGTGGATCGGATCGTTCGCCGCCGCGCTGGGGGGGATCGATACCCTGGTGTTTTCCGGTGGAATCGGGGAGCACGCCCCGGAGGTACGGCGGCGCATCTCGGCGGGCCTGGAATTTTTGGGCGTCGAACTGGACCCCGAAAAAAACAGGAACAACGGCTCCGTCATATCACCGGACCTGGGCCGGGTGACCGTACGCGTAATCGCCACCCGGGAGGAGTGGATGATTGCCAAGCTCGTGGGCGAATTGCTGCACCCCCCGCTTCCCGTCCCCTGAAATTTGCGAGCTACGAATTGTGCAACTCGCCCCCCAAATCATATAACGTCAGCAGGATGCGGGGTGTGTACTTTACTGATATTGTTGGACTTATAGTTGCGCATGATGGGATGTCGACGGGTAGAATCCAGGTCGCCGACGGGGGTGAGTTGGGCGGAATACACCATTAATAATTCTTCTCTTTTGCGGGAGGGAAAGGAAATCAAACAAAAAAGATATGGAACTGAATTTGATGCAACCGGCAGTCAGCACGGCCTCGCCGGCCCTGCTTGAGCAAATGGATGCCTACTGGCGCGCGGCGAATTACTTGTCCGTGGGGCAGATCTACCTCTACGACAACCCCCTCCTGCGCGAGCCGCTGAAACTCGAGCACGTCAAGCCCCTGGTGGTTGGGCACTGGGGGACCACCCCCGGTCAGAACTTCATATACGTGCACCTCAACCGGGTGATTAAAGAGTACGATCTGGACATGTTCTACATCGCGGGCCCCGGACACGGAGGTCCGGCGATCGTCGGTAACGTCTACCTCGAAGGTACCTGGAGTGAGGTATACCCCGACATCTCCCGGGATGAGGCCGGACTGAAGAAGCTCTTCAAGCAATTTTCCTTCCCCGGCGGAATTTCCAGCCACGTGGCGCCCTCCACGCCGGGTTCCATCCACGAAGGTGGGGAACTAGGCTACTCCCTCAGTCACGCATTTGGCGCCGCCTTTGACAATCCCGGACTGATCGTCGCCTGCGTCGTCGGCGACGGTGAAGCGGAAACCGGTCCGCTGGCCACTGCCTGGCACTCCAACAAATTTCTCAATCCGATCACCGACGGCGCGGTCCTGCCGATCCTTCACCTGAACGGGTATAAGATCAGCAACCCTACCGTTCTCGCCCGGATTGAGCACGAGGAACTGGAGCAGTTTTACCGCGGCTGCGGCTGGATACCTTACTTCGTGGAGGGAGACGACCCGGCCACGATGCACGACCTGATGGCGGCGGCCATGGACAACGCCATCCAGGAAATTCACCGCATCCAGCAGCGGGCACGGGACCACAATGATCACACGCGACCGCGCTGGCCGGTCGTAATCCTCCGCTCTCCCAAGGGATGGACCGGACCGGTAGAAGTAGACGGCCAACCCAATGAAGGGACGTTTCATTCCCACCAGGTACCGATCCTGGTCGATGCCGATCATCCCCAGCACGTCGAAATGCTCGAAGCCTGGATGAGGAGCTACCGGGCCGAAGAACTCTTCGACGAAGACGGGCGCCTGCTCCCCGAACTCGAAGAACTGGCTCCTACCGGCAACCGCAGAATGGGCGCCAATCCCCACGCCAACGGCGGGTTGCTACTGCACGACCTGTTCATGCCCGACTTCCAAGATCATGCCTTAACCATTCCGGCACCCGGAGCGGTGATGGGACAGGATACCAAGGTCCTGGGAAAATTCCTCAGGGACGTCGCCGCACTAAACAAAGAACAGCGCAACTTCCGGGTATTCGGGCCCGACGAGACCGTCTCCAACCTGCTGGGCGCCATCTTCCAGGTCACCAACCGGCAATGGGAGGGGCGCGAGGAAGAAAACGATGAGTTCCTGGCCCCAACCGGTCAGGTGCTGGATTCCATGCTCAGCGAGCACCAGTGTCAGGGCTGGCTGGAGGGCTACCTGCTCACCGGCCGTCACGGGCTGTTCAACAGTTATGAAGCCTTTGTGCGAATTGTGGATTCCATGTTCAGCCAGCACGCCAAGTGGCTCAAGGTGACCGCCGAACTGCCCTGGCGACGGAGTGTCGCCTCGCTCAACTACCTGCTTGCCTCCCATGTGTGGCAGCAGGACCACAATGGATTTACCCACCAGGACCCCGGCTTCCTGGATCACGTGGTGAGCAAGAAAGCGGACGTCGTGCGGGTATACCTGCCGCCCGACGCCAACTGTCTGCTGTCCGTGTTCGACCACTGCCTCCGCAGCAGAAATTATGTCAACGTGGTGGTGGCCGGCAAGCATCCCCTGCCGCAGTGGCTACCGATGGAGGCCGCCGTCGTGCACTGTACCGAAGGCATCGGCATCTGGCAGTGGGCCGGTAACGACCAGGATTCCGCGCCCGACGTCGTTATGGCCTGCGCCGGCGATACTCCGACACTGGAAACGCTGGCCGCCGTTTCGATCCTGCGCGAGCACCTTCCCGAGGTCAAGGTCCGCGTGGTAAACGTGGTCGATCTGATGAAGCTGCAGTCCAACTCGGAACATCCCCACGGACTGACCGACCAGGACTACGATTCCATCTTCACCAAGGACAAGCACATCATCTTCAACTTCCACGGGTACCCCTGGCTCATCCACCGCCTTACCTACCGCCGCACCAATCGCAACCTCCACGTGCGCGGCTACAAGGAGGAAGGAACGATTACCACCCCCTTTGATTTGCGGGTGCAGAATGACGTTGACCGCTTCCATTTAGTGATTGACGTCATTGATCGCCTCTCTGACTTGGGGAGCCGGGGAGATTATCTGAAACAGCAGCTGCTGGATAAACTGATCGAGCACAAGAATTACGTGAACGAACACGGTAAGGACCTGCCGGAAATCCTCAACTGGAAATGGAAAGCCTATGAATAAGTCACTGATGTATACTACCATAGCGCAACTCTTCGCCGGCAGTAAGGGCTTGCTGGCGATGGACGAAAGCACGCCCACCTGCGACGAGCGGTTTGCCGCGGCGGGTATTCCCCAGACCGTGGAAATGCGGCGTAATTACCGGGAACTCATCGTCACCACCCCCGGCCTGAGCGAGAGTATCGGGGGAGCCATACTGTATGACGAAACCATCCGGCAGGAGACCTCCGACGGGGTGCCCTTCGCCCGGGCCCTGGAACAGGCCGGAATCATTCCGGGAATCAAGGTCGATACGGGTGCCAAGCCCATGGCCGGCTCCCCCGGCGAAACGATCACCGAGGGGCTCGACGGCCTGCGGGAACGGCTGGCGGAATACAAAGCAATGGGTGCCCGCTTCGCCAAGTGGCGCGCGGTGATCACCATCGGGGACGGGCTCCCCAGCTCCACCTCCATGCAGGCCAATGTCCACGCGCTGGTCCGCTATGCCGCCCTCTGCCAGGAGGCGGATATCGTGCCTATCGTGGAGCCCGAAGTAGTGATGACGGGAGGCCACGGATTGGAGCGCTGCTACGCAGTCACCCAACATGTACTGAAGCTGCTCTTCTTCCAGTGCTTCCAGTTCGGGATCGACCTGCAGGGACTGATTCTGAAACCCAATATGGTGATCGCCGGCGAGGAGAGCCGCACGCAAAACAGCGTGGATGAAGTGGCTGAGGCCACGGTCCGCTGCCTGCGGGCCTCGGTCCCGGCTACCGTCCCGGCCATTGCTTTCCTGTCCGGAGGCCAGGCACCCGCACTTGCCGCCGCCCACCTGAACACCATGCATACCGGTTTCGGGGATCGGCTTCCCTGGCTCGTGAGCTTTTCCTTTGCCCGCGCCATCCAACAACCCGCGCTGGATGCGTGGAAGGGAGAGCCCGCCAACGTTGCCGAAGCCCAGTCGCTACTGTACGAAGCCGCCAAATCGGCCGCGGCCGCACGTCAGGGCAGGAATGCGGGTGCCATGCAGCACGCGTAAACCGCCATCAATAAACCGGATAAATCAAGCTTGCCCATGGCCGTTAACCCATTCGACCTAACGGGCTTAAGCGACGAGGGGGTCCTTGCGTCCAGAAGAACGCACGGGGAAAACAGCCTGGCGTTCAAAGCGGAGAACGGCTTCTTCTCGGCCGTGAAGAGCCTGGCAAAGGAGCCGATGGTCCTTCTGCTGCTGGCCACCTCGTCCATCTACTTCATCAGCGGAAACACCGGGGATGGCATCTTTATGGCCGCGGCCATCGTGCTGGTCGCGGCGATCTCCCTGTACCAGGACTCGCGCAGCCGAAACGCCCTGGATAAGCTGAAGGACCTCTCGCAACCCGTCTGCCGGGTGATCCGTAACGGGCAAACGCGGGAGGTCAGAAGCGATGACCTCGTGGTCGGAGACCTGCTAGTGATCGAGGAAGGGACCGCGGTGCCCGCCGATGGTAGGATCATTCGCTCCAATGACTTCTCGGTAAACCAATCCATTCTCACCGGGGAGTCCATGTCCGTCAGTAAGGACGTTGCCGGGGAAGACAGGCTCGTCTTCCGGGGGACGCTCGTGGCCGGCGGGTTGGCCGTGATCGAAGTGACGGCCATCGGCAACGCGACCCGGCTGGGACAGATCGGCAAAAGCCTGGATAAGATACAGGAGGAAAAGACGCCGCTTGAGCTGCAGATCAACAGCTTCGTTAAGAAGATGGTAGTGGTGGGGGTAGTGGTCTTCCTCATCGTCTGGGCCATCAATTACTTCCAATCGTTTAGCCTCACCGGCAGCCTCATCAAGGCCCTGACCCTGGCGATGAGTATTCTGCCGGAGGAGATCCCCGTCGCCTTCACCACCTTCATGGCCCTGGGGGCCTGGCGTATGATGAAGGTGGGGATCATCGTCAAGCAGATGAAGACGGTGGAAACGCTCGGCAGCGCCACGGTAATCTGTACCGATAAAACCGGAACCCTCACCGAGAACAAGATGAGTCTGGCCCGGGTGTTCAATCTGGCCACGGATACTATTACCAATCCGGAGGAAAAGGTCAGTGACGACAACCGGGCGCTCATTCGCCTGGCCATGTGGGCGAGCGAGCCCGTCCCCTTTGACCCGATGGAAATTTCCCTGCACCAGACCTACGAAAAGACGGCGATTAGCGACGAGCGAGCGGGGTTCAAGCTGGTACACGA
>JBASAV010000218.1:0-5152 GCA_049650785.1 Lewinella sp.
CCTTCTACATGACCGTCGGCTTCATCAAGCCGAACGAGGGCCGCGTCTACCTCAACGACGAAGACATCACTAACCTGCCCATGTACAAGCGGGCGCAGCGGGGTATCGGCTACCTGCCCCAGGAACCCTCCGTCTTCCGCAAGCTGAGCGTCGAAGACAATATCATGGCCGTGCTCGAGATGACCGATCTCAAGAAAGCGGAGCGCGCCGATAAACTGGAGAGCCTGCTGGACGAGTTCAGCCTGCATAAGGTCCGTAAGAGCAACGGCGACACCCTTAGCGGCGGCGAGCGGCGGCGTACCGAGATCGCCCGGGCCCTGGCCACCGATCCCAGCTTTATTCTCCTCGATGAACCCTTCGCCGGCATCGACCCCATCGCGGTGGAGGACATCCAGTACATCGTCGCCAAGCTGAAGACCAAGAACATCGGTATCCTCATCACGGACCACAACGTCCAGGAAACACTGAGCATCACCGACCGGGCCTACCTCATGTTCGAGGGGAACATCCTTAAGGCCGGCACCGCCGAAGAACTGGCCGCGGATGAGATGGTGCGGAAGGTTTATCTGGGAAAGAATTTTGTTTTGCGGCGGAAGGTTATGGATGTTTAGCTCCCTGCGGTCGCTTAGTGGCTGCGCTGCGCTTGCCTTTAGAGCTCGCTTTGCTCGCGGTAGTGGCTGCGCTGCGCTTGCCTTTAGTTGCTCCCTTCGGTCGCTTAGTGGCGGCGCTTTGCTTGCCGGGTAGTAGCTCCCTGCGGTCGCTGGTATTGCTTGCTTCGCCGCGCGGTAGTGAGCTCTACTGGGGCGAAGCCACTCTACCGATCGCAAGCGCAGCGAGCCTTCCGCTAAGCTAGAATTACGAAGCAATTTGAGCTACCCTAGCATGCCCCCGTCAGCCACGAAGGTCCCCCCTGTCACGTAACTAGCCGCATCACTCGCCAGCCAGACGGCCAGTCCGGCGAGCTCGTCGGGCGTGGCCATGCGGTTGAGTGGGATCATATTGGTGAATTGCTCGGCCATTTTCTCGTTTTCCCAGAGGGCGCGACTGAGCTTGGTTTTGACCAGGCCGGGGCAGATCACGTTAACGCGCACGTTGTCGGATGCCCACTCGCGGGCCTGGCTCTTGCCGAGCATGATGATGCCGGCCTTGCTGATGTTGTAGGCGGCGAAGTTGGGGTTGGCGTGCAATCCCTCGATGGAGCTGATGTGGATGACCGATGCGTTTCCGGATTGGCGTAGGTGGGGCAGGGCCAGGTTGCTAAGCTCCAGGGCGGCGGTGAGGTTGATGTCCAGGGTTTTCTGGTAGGCATCGGTGGTGAGGCCCTCTACCGGTCCGAAGTAGGGATTGGTGGCGGCGTTGTTGATCAGGATGTCGAGGCGGCCGTAGGTGGCGATGGTCTGCTCGATCAGATGGCGGCGGTCGTCCGGGTCGCCGACGTGGCAGGCGATGGCGGTGGCTTCGAGTCCGTCCTTCCGGTAGGAGTTGGCGACTTCGTCGATGGACTCCTGGTTGCGGGAACTGATAACGACTTTGGCGCCGAACTCGGCCAGGCCGCGCACCATGGCCTCGCCTATCCCTTTAGAGGAGCCGGTGACGATGGCTACGCGGTCGGTAAGCTCGAATCGGGGGCGTATGCGGGAGTTGGCCACGGATCAGTGGTCGTGGTCCATGCCTTCTTCGTGCTCGTGGTCTTCATCCCCGAGTATCTGGTCGGCGTTGGCCAGGCTGGTTTTGATGTCCGCCTCCACTTCGGCGATGGAGCGCGTGCGTTCGCGGATGAAATCCATGATTTCATCGTTGTCCATATTGTCGCGCAGATCGGCGAGTTGGCGGCTGTTATTCATCCAGCCCATCATGGCATCGTCGGCGTCCTCGAGTTGCTCGTTGGCCGCCAGTAGCAGGTCACGATAGTCTTCCCCGTGGCCGCCGGCGGTCAGTTGCTCGGTAATGGATTTTTGCCGGGCCGTAATCTGTCCCATCATTGGCATAACGCGGTCGTGGCCCTCCATCATGAGGTCATATGCGGTCTGTTGTGCGGCGATGGTGGCCCGCTCACCGGCACTCTCGGCGGCATCTTCCTCGCTGTTGCCACAGGCAAAAACGAAGAGTAAAAGCACGAATAAAGAGTAGGAAAGCTTCATACAAATGGTGTTTAGCGAAGATTTGGGCGCCGGCGCGCAGGAAATAAGCCGTTCCGGTAAATGGATTGCCGTCCGGGAACGACTACCGCCACCAAACGCGGTAACTGAGTACGGGGATCAACGGCAGGGCCTCCCGTTCGTTCGGACGGTTCAGAAATGAATCGAAATAAGTAGCCGCCGTGTTTGTTATGCCGGCTACGTTCTGCAGGTCCAGGGCGATCGTGGTGGTACGTCTTCCCTTTTCCTTGGTGCGGTAGACCCGCAGGTCGGGCCGGAAGTAGACGCCGTTGGTGTTGATAAAGCCATCGCTGTAGTCCTGTGGGATGAAATACTGATTGAGCTGTCCCGTATTTCCGACGATGCGTCCGGTTCGTTCGCCTCCGTAACCGATCAGGGCCACGTTCAAGCCGTAGGTTCGGGGATTAGCCTGCCGATCCGTACCCGGCCATTCTCGACCGAGGGTCAGCTTAGCGATGAGGTCGCTGCTGTAGCGGTCTTTGGCCCAGGATTCGTCCGACTGCCGGGTTTCGGCGCGGAATAGGGAGGCGCTGCCGCGGTAATACCACCCTTCCTCGCGATGCCCACCGGCGACTTCCGCCTCCAGACCGTACCGCCGCGTCGGGGTGATGGTGGTAAAGGTGAAGTTCGGATCGATTTCCAGAAAATTGTTGGCGCTCAGGAGGAAGTTGCCGACCTGGGCGGCGTATTCCCACTCGGTATATTGATAGTAGGCCGTGACCAGGGTATTTACCCGGCCGATCCGGCGGCCGTACGCTAAGCTGGCCTGATTGGTTACCGGTATAAACTGCTCCATACGCGGACCACTCAGGAGGCGACCCACGTTGGGCATCCGGCTCAGACGCTCCACGGCGGCTACCAGGCGCTGTCCGTTCCACCGGGATCGGTAACGGATGCGGGGTTCGAAGACCAGTTCGTCGTTACCGTCGCCGAAAGCGTACCAGGGAGCGCGGGCGGTAAGATCGAGCGCATTATCGCCGTCGTCGGACAAGAGTTGCAGCCCCACGTAAGGCGCGATGCTGCGTCCTTCAATGATGCGGTCCACCGACCGGGCTCCGCCTTCGTATACGAATAGCGTGCGGTAGTCCAGTTCGTCCTGTAAGAGTTCCACCCCGACGGTAAAACTGAGTTTACCGGTCCAGTACATTTCCCAGTCGGCAAAGGCGCTGATGCGTCGTTGATCGAGCTCACCGTCCTGTACTTGCCCGCCGGCGTCGGCGAAGTCCTGTATGCGGTCCGTCCCGAGCGTAGAGAAGGCGGCACCGGCCGTCAGGGTACCGGCCGAAAATTCCGTTTCGAAGTTTGCACCGACGATCGCGATGTCGTTTTCGAAATCGATGTCGAACAGTTCCTTCTGTTCGGTCACCTCCTCGTCCGGATCGGGGGAGAAGTAATTCGTGCTGCGGCCCAGGACCGTGAAGAGGCTGTACGAGCTACGGTCCGTTTCGCCGTGGAGGTGGGCGTTGATGTCGGAAAAGCTGATGGCTTCCCCGCCGAAGTCGACGCCCAGATCCGCCAGCACGCCGGTAAAGCTGTAGCGGGCGTTGACGAGATAGCTGATACCGGAATTACCGATCGGCCCCTCCGTGGCGGCGTCGAAGCCGATGAGGCTGGCCTGTAGCTGATGTTGGGCGTGATCGTGGCTACCGGGCCGTAGACGCAGGTCGAAGGTGCCCCCGGTAGCGTTGCCGTAGCGGGCGGGTAGTCCCCCGGACAGGAAGGCGGAGTTGTCGAGGACCTGGGCGCTCAGGGCATTGGTACCGCCACCGTTGAGGGTAGGGAGGTCATAGAAGGTGCCGGCGTTGGCGGTGTGATTGGGATTGACGACGGCCAGTCCGTTCAGTCTCCACAGGTTGGCATTCGGGGTATTGCCGCGTACGCTGAGGTGGTTGGCCTGGTCGTTGGTTTGCACCACGCCGGGGAGCAGGGCGATGAGGCGAGCGGGGTCGTAGAAGGTCGCCGGGAGCCGGCGTACCTCCTCGATGGTGAAGGCCTGCGCCAGCGGACTCACCTGCAGGTAGCTGGCCCGGACCTCGGCCCCCGGCAGGTCGATGCCGCCGAAGGAAAGGGAATCCTGGGCGGTCGCTGTGAAGGACAGCAAGATGCACAGGGCAAGAAAACGGAGGCGAATCATGGGGCGGGCTTTCAAAATGGTAAAATTACCAATTCTTTGCTTGCAGGAGTCCGGCCCGCCACCGTATATTTGCGCTCCCTTAGCGATGGAGGCCTACGATGGTGGGTGTCCGGCGCTGACGAACAGGGTCGCTTAGCTCAGTTGGTTCAGAGCACCTCGTTTACACCGAGGGGGTCGGGAGTTCGAGTCTCTCAGCGACCACCAGTACGATGCGGCCTCCGGCCGCGAAGTTCGAAGCAGCCTCCGGCTGCGACGGAACGCCCGATCAGCCACGCTGATCGGGCGTTTTACGTGGAGCACCCTTGTCCGATGTTGGTGACTCGCAACGGTACCTCCCGATAAATGTCCTTCTCCTGCGCTCCGCCGCAATGATAGGTGCCGCCGAACGACCGAATCCTATTACGCAGGAAAAGGCCGGCCAAACGGTTAGATGTAGACACAACAACTGGAACTATTCCACTTGGTGGATATAATAATACAATTTCATATTTGTAAGTGACTGATTATCAGTATCAATTCTTTTGGCACGACGATTGCCTAATGGAGGGCGTAACATTAGAGAGTACACTTACAAACACACTTATTTTCACGGGTCCTTACAGAATGCCCGTTTTTGACACTATAGCAAACATCCGCTTGGCACAGAGAGACAGAAGAGCGTGCCAGGTGATTTTAGACCGGAGCGCAAACCGGCAGTTTTATTGTGTTTTTCCCTTGTTGACGGCCCACCCGGCTGGCAAAAAGAGGCAACAGGACTAGGCCCCTGTTCCTCCGCCAGCCGGGGGGCATTTTAACCCAAAACCCTCTGAACAGCGTAGTGAAATAAGCTACCAATCGATTTTCTCGTGTTATTGTGTAG
>JBASAV010000219.1:0-4869 GCA_049650785.1 Lewinella sp.
GAGGTGAACTCGATCACGGTGTCACGGTCAAGGGAGTCCGGCCGGCCGAATTGGAGCTTCTCTATCTGCTTCAGCAAATTGTCCGAACTCAACTGCGTGAGGTCACCCTCAATTCGTTCCACCAGCAGGTCGCGCGCATCCACGTAAGACTCACGCAGGTAGGCCGTTAGGAGCCCGATTGCCAGCAACAGAGCGAGCATGAAGGAAGTAGCGAGGCGAGTCATGGCACCAAGGTAAAGGGCACAAGCCCCTCATCGCTAGCCGATTAACCTTAATTAACCTTATTACGCGTGGGTTAACTGGCTTGGCGGTCGGTGGGGCTGATCTTTGAACCAATCAAATGAGACAACCATGCGCTACTACTTATTACCTGCCTCCATTTTCTTGCTGTGTATAAGCTGGCTTTCTCCCGCCATCGGTACGGCCCAGGTCAGCTACGGAAGCGTCACGTACACCGCGTCGCCGGAATTCAAAATAGATGGCCTGGAGGAGGAATTGCCCCAAACGGATCAGATAGCCAAAATGCTGCACGATCTGAAGGCGAGCGGGGGATTCGACAAGCAGTTTTCCCTCACTTTCACTCCGGGAGCATTTGTATTTGAAGAAAGTAGAGAAAAAGATCAAACCGTGGAAGATGGCGGGATGACCGTAACCATCATGCGCAATCTCACCGAGCCGGACGTATTTTACACCGACACGGAGACGGCCACGTATACGAACCAGGAAGCGATCGCAGATAAGCTGTTTCTGCATAGCGGTGCGATACCCTCCGTAGACTGGACGTTGCAGGATAACCAGATTCCGGCCTCCGATGCTACGCTCGGCTTTGATTTAAAAACCGCCACGGCCATCACGCCGGAAGGTGATAGTCTGATCGCAGCTTACGCACCCGCGCTACCCCTGCAGTTCGGTCCCATCAATTATTACGGTTTACCGGGTGCCATTCTGCAACTGGATGTTTGCCGGGACGAATCCTGTACCCGGTACCGGGCAACCAACCTCCGAATCATGGCAGTGCAGCCCTCCCTACTGCCACCGACTGAAGGAAAAGAAGTGAGTCGGGAGAAATTCTACGCGTTACAGGACAAGTACCGGGCGCGGGAAAACAAGACCGTCACCAGCATAAGCCGCCAATAACGAAATGCTTTCGTAGCCCATGCAACGGAACGGGAACCGGCATCGTCCTTGTGACAGTGGCCTGGCAGATGGTCTTTTTTCGGGTCGGTCACCGGCGCTGCTGGTCAACGGTCCAGAAAATCAGCCCGATTGTCGATTAGGCACGCCACTCCCTGAACGCTACGCATCCTATTCTGTAAATTACAACAAACCGATAGTTGTATATGCCCCGCAAAATCAATATCTGCGCTGCCCTTTTATTTCTTTGCTGCTCCTGGGTACAGGCCCAAATCACCCACGGCACGATTGACTACCTCGAACACCGTGATATAGAAATCTGGGAAGGCATGTCCCTCGACCAGAAGAAGCGCATGGAAAAAATGAAGGAGGAGGGCGCCTTCGACCGTACCGGCCGGCTGACCTTCAACGACGAAGCCTTCAGCTACCAGCAGGTCGAGCAGGAGCGTAATCCCAATGACCGGCGCGGCTGGATGGGCCGGCAGACCGAAAACCCGGATGTCTACTACACCAGTCTTTCCGACAGCATGGTTACCGATCAACGTCAGATCATGGACCGCACCTTCATCATGGAAGACAAGTGGTTGCAGCCGGAATGGGAAGTGCCCGATAACCAGCGGGCCAATATGGCCTACACCCTACCGAGTAAAGTAGCCTACGCCGTGTCGGAACAGGGTGACACCCTGACCGCCTACTTCACGGAGACCATCCCCCTCGGGGTCGGGCCCCATGGCTACGGCGGTCTACCCGGCGCTATCGTCTACCTCAAGGTCCAGAACGAAGGCAGCTTTACGGAGTATACGATGAAGACCATGCAACCCAATCCGCCGGAACTGACCCTGGAACAACCCACCGAGGGAGACAAAATCACCCGTGAAAAATTCGAAAAAGTAGCCGCCAAACGCCGTGAAGTAATGGAACGGCGCCAACGCGGATGGGAAAGACAATGGTGACCCGCCTAAATCCCCTTTAAAAACCACCCAGTATAATGAGACACCTTTTTTTCTTTTTACTTTTCATTGGTAGCGTTACGGTAAGCGCCCAGTCCGAAATCAGTGCTACCGTAGTCGACACCACGGGGACCACCCTACCCGGGGCGAACGCTATTCTGTTGCGTACTTCCGATACCCTGCTGACGTCATTTGGTACGACCGACAACAAGGGGGTATTCCTGATGGAAAAAGTACCGGCCGGGGAATACCTGCTTCGCGTCACCTTCCTAGGCTATGAACGCCCGGATCAGGAAGTGACCGTTACCGCAAGCGACCAGTATTTAGGCTTGGGCGAAATAGTCCTCTACCCCTCTGGCTACGAACTCAGTGGTGTACAGGTTACCGCCGACCGCATCCCCATCCGGATGAAGGGGGATACGATGCTCTACGACGCGGCGGCCTTTGCGGTGGGCGAGAATGCGAAAGTCGAAGACCTGTTGCGGCGACTGCCCGGCATGAGTATTGACGCGAGCGGACAACTTACCTGGCGTGGCAAACCCGTCCAGGAGGTCATGATCAACGGCAAACCCTTCTTCGCCGGCAACTCCAGCCTGGTCACCCAAAACCTGGACGCGAAAGCGCTAAAAAACGTAGAAGTTTTCGACCAGAAAACCGACAGTGAGGAGATATCGGGTATCGACGACGGGGAGGAAAATACCACGGTCAACCTCGAAATGAACGAAGAATTCAAAGCCAAGCTCTTCGGTGAGCTTTACGCCGGAGCGGGTGTGGCAGCCGGCGACGACGATCCCCGTTTCGATGCGGGTGGAAAACTCTTCCGCATCAGCGATGCTACGCAGCTGGGTATTCTCGGTACGATAAACAACGTTAACCGGGTCGGATTCTCCGGCGACGAACTGATGAGCTTCAACCGGAATTCCGGGCGGGGCAGCTATTTCAGCACCGGTGGTGGCGGACTCCCCTTTTACGATGGCGGCCAGACACCGGGTCAGAATCGGAGTATTGCAGCCGGCGTCAACTACGGCAAAACCGTGGGTGATAACGGTCAGCTGACCCTGAATTATACCCTCTTCGACCGGCAACAGACCCAGTTGGTGAATGAGCGCCAAGCTTTTACCCGGACAAATAACGAACGGAATGTACTCTCCGATCAAACCGATGCCTCCAACCGGTTCAGTCACCAGCTCGGCTTTGAATACGAGCACGAGCTGGATACAACCAGTCGACTGAGCTTCGAGGGCTCGGGCCAGTTGGCCGGGAATGACAATTTGGGTTCGGCCGTAACCACCGTGACCAACGCCGAAGGGGCCAGTCAGACCTATACCGTCGAAGAATTTAGCGAAGGCGAAGTACCTAGCGGTGATCTCAGCTTCCGGTACAATCGCCGCCTGCCCGGTAAAAAAGGACGGACCTTCGGTGCCAATGCCAGGGGAGCCTACCGCGAAGACCAGTCGGACCTGAGCGTCGAAGTCGACGGATTGGAGGAGTCCGACGAGGATATAGACATCCCCGGTTCCCTGCAAAACGGTACCCAGATCCAAAATCGCCGGACCAACTCATTTAATATAGACGGGGAGGTGGACTACACCGAACCCCTGTCCGAAAAGCTACGCTGGGAAACCGAAGTGGGTGCCGGTTACGACCTCGACGAAGGAGATTACCGGTTCCGATTGGACGAGGATGAGGAAATTGAAAACCTCCTTACACGCGGTTGGACAAACTACCGTGCGGGAACAAACCTGGTCTACACCTACGGCGAGCGCAATAACGTCCAATTCGGGGTGGACTACGAACAGGATCAACTCGATATTTCGGGCGATACGGCTTATCAGCGGGACTACACTTTTTTCTTACCCAGTGCGCGGTACCGCGTACAGGCAGGTAAGGCAAATGTCTACCTGAACTACAACGCCAATGCGCAGGCTCCGTCGGTCAACCAGTTGCAGACCATCGCACGTCCTTCCATTACCGGTCGCGTCACCGTAGGCAACCCTGACCTTGACCCGGCCGTTCGCCATAGTCTCTGGGGTGGTATGTGGTTCAACGATCAATTCAGGGCTATTTCCCTCAACGCAAACATCGGGGGTGATTACACCGATAATGCCTTCGGTAATAGCCTGACGTTCACCCCTAACCAGCAGATTTACCAGACCGTCAACGTCAGCCATGCCTGGTCGGGTAACGTATACCTCGGAACCGTTGTCGGAATGGCCTTCATGAACGGCGAGCTGCGTGCCAATGCTCAAACCAACGGGAGTATCGGCCAGGGTTTTGTCGATGGCATAGCCCGCACGAACACCTCCCGAAACACCCGAGGTACCATTGATTTGACTACCGAACTGAACACGAAGTCCTTTATCAAGGCGGGCTATACGTATGCACACAACGTCAACAAATTCGACGACGAAGAGAGCGTAGATATCGTGACGGTTACGCACGACATCGTAACGCAGGTGGAGGTAGAGTTCTCCCCTAAGTGGCGTCTGGAGACCCAGTTCCTCTACCGAATTTTCGAGGAAGCCAGCTTTGCTGCCGCCACGAACATTCCCGACTTACAGGCGGCGCTCGAGATACGCCCCTTCAAGACGGCCGGACACTATTTCCGGATCACGGCGCGCGATTTACTCAACCAGAACACCGTAATCAATCGCCAGGCGCAGGCCTTCGTAACCTCGGAGACGCAGAGCAACGGCCTGGGACGGTACTTCCTGGCGACCTTCAATTATCAGCTTTAATAGTTGGATAGTCTGTCAATTCGTTAGTCTGTAAGTCGGAACCAGAC
>JBASAV010000220.1:0-8790 GCA_049650785.1 Lewinella sp.
TTTTGTGACCTTTTCTCCCGCCACCCCCGCCGCGGGGATTTTCAGCTCACCGTATTTGGGGAGGAGCGCCGGCCGGCCTACGACCGGGTGCATCTGAGTGCCTACTTCAGCGACCGCGATGCGGACAAGCTTGCCCTGGCCTCCCGGGAGTGGTACGCGGAGGCCGGGATCACGCTCCGAACCGGGGAGTTGGTCACGGGTCTCGATACCAACCGTCGGGAACTGACCACCCACCTGGGAAACGTACAGCGCTACGATTACCTCGTACTGGCTACCGGTTCCATCCCCTTCGTGCCTCCGATTCCCGGGCGGGAGAAGCAGGGTGTTTTCGTCTACCGGACCATTGAGGACCTGGAGGCCATCCTGGATTACGCGGAAAAGATCCAGGATAAGCCCGGAGCCCGCTCCGTCGTCATGGGCGGCGGCCTACTGGGACTGGAGGCTGCCAAGGCGACCCTGGATATGGGTCTGGCCACCGATGTCATCGAATTTGCTCCGCGTCTCATGCCCCGGCAACTGGACGAGGCGGGAGCCACCACCCTGAAAAACAAGCTGGCCAGTCTGGGCCTCGGCGTCCACCTATCCAAGAGTACCACCGCTATTGCGGGCAACGGAGCCATCACCCACCTGGAGTTTAATGATGATACGTCGCTCCCGGCGGACATGCTCATCATCTCCGCCGGCATCCGACCCCGCGACGAACTGGCCAGAAAGGCTGGAATTGAGGTGGGGCCCCGGGGGGGCATCCTGGCGGATGAATACCTGCGCACCAGCGCTACCGACGTATACGTCATCGGGGAGGCGGCGCTGTACCGGGAAATGATCTACGGACTCGTGGCGCCCGGCTACGACATGGCCCGCGTGGCACTGGGATCGATCATGGCCGACGCCGACGGAGGCTGCATGCCGGAATCGATCGACCTGTCCACCAAGCTTAAACTCATTGGTACGGACGTAGCCAGTTTCGGAGAATGTTTTCCCCAGCCGGACGAAGCCCGTTCCATCGTCTTCAACGATGAGGCCGGTGGCATCTACAAGCGGATCAACATCAGCCGCGACGGGAAGCGTCTGCTCGGGGGTATCCTGGTCGGCGATGCGGCCGATTACAATATGCTCCACCAGATCTTCAAGAACGGGATGGCACTACCCCCCCAGCCGGAGGACCTGATCCTGGGCACGCGGGGCGTGGGCGGGAACCCCGGAGCGGGCGTTCTCGACCTCCCCGATGCGGCCGTTATCTGTTCCTGCGAGAACGTCACCAAGGGCGCGCTCTGCGGCAAACTCAGTGACGGCGAAGCTGCCTCCGTAAAGGAACTGGTAGCCTGCACCGGGGCGGGCACCGGCTGCGGAGGCTGTAAACCCATCCTCTCCGATCTCGTCGAGAACTACCTGAAGTCTCAGGGCAAGGTGGTGCGCAATACCATTTGTGAGCATTTTTCTTACACCCGCCAGGAACTGCGCGATCTGGTGCAGATGAAAGATATCCGCTCCTACGATGAAGCGCTGGACATTATCGGTGAAGGACACGGCTGTGAAACCTGCAAACCGGCCCTGGCCAGCATCTTCGCCACCGTATATGCGGAGACCGCCAACCCCCAGGCGCAGATACAGGACACCAACGATCGCTTCCTGGCTAACATTCAGCGGAACGGTACCTACTCCGTGGTGCCCCGGGTCCCGGGTGGAGAAATCTCGCCCGATAAGCTGCTGGCCATAGGAAGCGTCGCCAAGAAATACGACCTCTACACCAAGATCACCGGCGGCCAGCGGATCGATATGTTTGGCGCCCGCCTGGAACAACTACCCTTCATCTGGGAGGAGCTCATCGCGGCGGGCTTCGAAAGCGGTCACGCTTACGGCAAGTCGCTACGCACCGTGAAGAGCTGCGTCGGCAGTACCTGGTGCCGCTACGGTATGGACGAGTCCGTCTCCTTCGCCATCGAGATCGAGGAACGGTATAAAGGGCTGCGGTCTCCCCACAAACTCAAGGGTGGCGTCAGCGGCTGCATCCGCGAATGCGCCGAGGCACGCGGAAAGGATTTCGGGCTCATCGCCGTAGAGGAAGGCTACAACGTCTACGTATGCGGCAACGGCGGTGCCCGCCCCAAGCACGCCCAACTCCTGGCCGGTCCGGTCGACCGCGCTACCGCGGTGAAGTACCTCGACCGCTTTCTCATGTTTTACCTGCGCACCGCCGGCCCCCTGGTTCGGACCGCCAAATGGCTGGAGGGCCTGGAAGGGGGGATCGATTACCTGAAGAGCGTGGTGGTAGACGACGTCATCGGGATCGCCGAAGAACTGGAAACCGAAATGCAGGGGCTGGTAGACGGCTACGCCTGCGAGTGGAAGCAGGCCGTGAACGACCCCAAAATGCGCGAGCGCTTCCGTCCCTTCGTGAATTCCGACGAAAGCGAAGAACTGGAATTCATCTCCCTGCGCGACCAAAAAATGCCGAAGCGGTGGTGAGCTCTAATCCGCAAAACCTAAATAAAAACTACATGACTGCCTACACCACCACCCCCCCGGATGCCGTAACCACCTGGTTCAAAGCCGGACGCACCGGACAATTTCCGGTTGGCGCCGGAGCGGTGATCAAGTACCAGGACCGGCAAATAGCGGTCTTCTATTTCAACCGCACGCAGCGTTGGTATGCCTGTCAGAACCTTTGCCCCCACAAATTGGAAAACGTGCTGGGCCGGGGCCTGATCGGGGAGCAGGATGGTATTCCTAAAGTAGCCTGTCCGATGCACAAGCGCACCTTTAGCCTGGAGACGGGCGAAAACCTGAACGGCGACTGTCCGCCCGTAGCGGTCTATCCCGTGAAGATCGAAAACGACTACGTATACGTAGGATTCGCCGACTAGCCGTACCTTTCCGCTATGCCCGAATCCGAGAAGCAACAGAAACTGGCCGCCGCCTTCGCCGCCATCGATACGGCCAACGCTGCCGACCCCCGACTCGTGGCGGTAGACGGGGAAGAGGTTCCCTCCCAGTGGCTGTACGGGCGTAGAATGTCGGAAGTACTGGATCGCTACCTCTCCGAAGCCTCCATTCCCCTGCGCCTCGCCGCCCGGGCCCAACACCTGGAACGCTGGCGCAGCCCGCGCGACAGTTACCCCATGGACCGGGAAGGGTATCTACGCTGGCGTGCAGACCTGAAAAAGTTTCACGCCGCCCGCGCCGGGGAGATCCTGCGGGGAGCGGGTTTTGATGAGGAAGTCATCGATCGCGTAGCCTTCTTACTACAGAAGAAACGACTCAAGCGAGACGACGATACCCAGGCACTCGAGGACGTGATCTGTGTCGTGTTCCTCAAGTACTACGCGGCGGAGTTTGCCGCCGAGCACCCCCACGAAAAGGTGATCGATATCCTGCACAAGACCCTGCGTAAGATGTCTGATCGGGGCCGCGATACCGCCCTGGAAGCCGATCTGCCGGCGGGCGTACGGAGCATGGTGCTCGAAGCGATGGAAATCACGTAGGCCGTGGGAGAGAACCGCATCTTCTCCCGCCTCCGCCGCGCCTACCTCCTGGCGCTTTCCCTGATCGCCCTGGCCCTGATCGGGGAGCTCCTCCTGGTCGACGGCTACCTCATCGACCAGGAGCGGGATGCGGAGATCATCAACGTGGCCGGTCGGCAAAGAATGCTCAGCCAGCGCATTGCCAAGATGGTGGCCCTCAACCCGCCCGCCGATGCGGATGACGTGGCGGAATGGCGCGCCCGCCACACGTGGTTGAAAAACGAACTTACCGGAATCACCGTACGCGATGAACTGACGGGACTCGATAGTCTGGTCGACCGGCTGTCGGCCCTGGCAGAAGAAGACACGGGCGACGGAGCGCAGGTAAATGAAGTGAACCGGTTATCCAATGCCTTTCTCCTGCGCATGGACGCGATCGTCGATGAGCTGAGCGCGTTGGCCACGCAGAAAGTCGACCGCCTGCAGCGGGTGAATAAGTGGCTGACCTTTCTCACGCTGTTAATCCTCTTCCTCGAATTACTCTTCATCTTCCGTCCGATCTCCAAATTCATCCGCCGGCAATTCGGACAGATCCAGACGGAGCGACAGGCACAGGTAGCCGCCCGCGGGGAGGCCGAATCGGCCGTGCGCGATAAGGATGCGACGCTCCGGCAACTGTACGCCCTGAACAGCGCCATCGACGAAGCGGCGCTCTTTGCCTCCCTGCGCGCCGACGGCACGATCATCCACCTTAGCAAAAAGTTCCGGAAGCTGGTAAATGCGGACGACCGCCCGGCCAACCTTCCCTTCGCCGCCGTGCTCAACCGGGAGGAAGGGCGGCAGGCCCGCATGGAGGAAATACTCCGCAACGTGACCGTAGCGCCCTGGCGGGGGGAATGGCCCCTTACCGGCAACGACGGGGAGGTCAGGTACCTCGAGTTGAGCGTGCTACCCGCCCGTCGCGCCGGGGTGGACACCGATCTCTTCGTGCTCGCCACGGACATCACCGAAAGTCATCAGGCCCGGAAGGAACTCAACCGCCTGACCGAGCGGCAGATCGCGCAGGAGAAGCAGCGGGCCGACCAGCGCGCGCGGCAATCGAGCGAGGCCCAGGAAAAGGAGCGACTGCGCGTCGCCCGGGACCTGCACGACGGCGTGGGCCAGAACCTGACCGCCCTGAAGTTCAGCCTGGAAAGCCTGAAGCTGGAAGATTCGGAACGGAACCAGGCCGACCTCAACCGACTGAAACAACTGGCCGGTGACATCATCCGGGGGGTACGTATAACCACCTTCAACCTCCGCCCCCCCGAGCTCAGCGATTACGGACTGGCTATCACCCTCGAACGTATGGCCCGCGAACTCAGTCGGCTTACGGGGGAGCGAGTAGTTTGCCAACGGGATGATTTTGACGTCCAGCTAGACCCGGCCGTCGAGCTCAATCTCTACCGCATCACCCAGGAAGCGGTCAACAACGCCATCAAGTACGCCGGAGCGAATTATATTCTGATCACCCTGTCCGCGGGAAAAGACCTGGTGAGCATCACGGTCGACGATGACGGTCGCGGATTCGATCCGGAGGCCGTGAAGGCGCGCACCGATGGATCGGGCCTGGGTATGGCCAGTATGGAGGACCGGATCGCCCAACTGAAGGGTCGGCTGTTCATTCGCAGTTCGCCCGAGACGGGAACCCGCATAACCATCAACGTGCCGCTGTCTCCCCAAAGAGCCTCGGCCGGGGAAAGGGGATAGGTACCATCTAAAGCCTTATTTTCCCCGGTAAATAGCTTCTTCCGATCATGCCCACCCAAATATTACTTGCCGACGATCACGCCCTGGTTCGCGACGGTATTCGCCGCCTTCTGGAAGACGATGCGGATCTGCACGTCATCGCCGAAGCAGACGACGGTGTCGCCATGCTCGAACTCATCGATGAAGTGAAGCCGGACCTGGCCATCGTGGACATTCGCATGCCCCGCCTGAACGGTATCGATGCGGTCCGCCAACTTCGGGCAAAGGGCAATGATACCCCCTGTCTGATGCTATCCATGCACGACAGCGAGGAGTACGTCCTGCAATCTATCGACGCCGGCGCCTTCGGTTACCTACTCAAAGATGCGAGCCGGGAGGAATTTCTGCGCGCAGTCCACACCATCGTGGGTGGAGACCGCTACTTCAGCGGCGACCTCTCCAACATCCTGATTCGGCAGCTGATGAAATCGGATGGCGTCGTGAGCAGCCCGGCAGCCAACGTAGAAAAGGTGGAACTCACCCGGCGGGAGCGGCAAATTCTACCCATCATTCTTAAGGGAGCCACCAACCAGGAAATCGCCGATCAGCTGGATCTGAGCCGCCGTACGGTAGAGACCCACCGGTTCAACATGATGAAGAAACTGGGGGTCAGCAACAGCAGCGAACTGAACCGCCGCGTACGGGATCTGGGCCTGATGTGAGCTAGTGCTTCAGGATCGAACTGGGCAATAGCTTGACGCCGATAACGTGGTGCTGAACGAGTGGCCAAAAGTTCAGCATGCTGAACCTTACGGGGCCCTACCCGCAAGGTCGCTTAGCTACGGTGAATTTTTGGCCGGGACCGCCGGAGGCAGCCGCGAAGCGAACTGCAGCGCCGCGATGGCAAGTCAGGCTGCAGCTTATTTTGGTCCTGAAGCACTAATGCTCGAGGAAACCGATAAGGTGCTCCCGGTAGCCGTAGTAGTCCGGGTGATTGAGGATCTCTTTACGCACCCGCGGCCGCTCGAAGCCGATCTCCAGGATATCACCGATCTGCGCCCGGGGACCGGAGGTCATCATGATCACGCGGTCGGCCAGAAAGATCGCCTCGTCCACGTCGTGGGTGATCTGGATAGCGGTGATCTTTTCCTTGTCCCATACTTCGAGTAGGACGTCCTGTAGCTCGGCCCGTGTCAGGGAATCGAGCATGCCGAAGGGCTCGTCGAGCAGGAGGATTTTGGGCTTCAGCGCGAAAGCCCGGGCGATGCCGACCCGCTGCTGCATGCCCTGGCTGAGCTGATTGGCGCGGCGGTGCATGGACTGGCTGAGGCCCACTTTGTCCAGGTAGTACTTGACGATGTCCTCGCGTTGCTTACGGGTCCCGTGGGGAAATACCTGGTCGACGCCCAGCAATACGTTCTCGAGAGCGGTCATCCAGGGGAAGAGGCTCGGCGACTGGAAGATGACGCCCCGGTCGGGCCCCGGTCCGGTGATGGGAAACTCGTTGAGCAGGATCTCGCCGCGGGAAATATCGTTCAGCCCGGCGATCATGGTGAGCAGCGTCGTCTTCCCGCAGCCGGAGTGGCCGATGATGGAGACGAATTCCTCCTTTTTGATCTGCAGCTGCAAATTTTCCAGTACGACGTATTCGCCGGTCGGAGTAGGGTAGATCTTCGTGAGGTCGCGGAAGTCCAGCACGACGTCGCGCAGATCGACGGGGGGAGTAAGGGTAGCTGACATGGTATAGGGATTATGCGCGACGCCACTTGCTGACGAAGCTGCGACTGCCTGGTTTGATAGGTTGGATATCGGGGAGGGTGAGGGAGGCATCGCTTTCCTGGCGGCTCGCTTCGCCTAGCTGGACGAGGTAGTTGAGGATCTCGGTGCGTACCCGCTTAAAGTGGGGGTCGTGGTTCATCTCGGTCTTGTCCCGCGGACGGTCGAGATCGATGCGGAATTCGGGTCCCAGCCCCGCCGCCGGACCGGGGTCCAGCGGAATGATGCGATCCGCCATGTAAATGCCTTCGTCCACGTCGTTCGTGATCAGCACGGCCGTCCGGCGGTTGGCACTCCAGATCTGGAGAATTTCGTCCTGTAAATTGCCGCGGGTCAGGGCATCGAGGGCACCGAGGGGTTCGTCCATCAGCAGCAGATCGGGATCGGTAGCCAGTACGCGGGCGATGGACACCCGCTGCCGCATACCCCCGCTGAGCTCATTTGGCCGCTTGTCGACCGCGTGGGAAAGCCCCACCATCTCCACGAATTTGCGGACGTGCACCTCCCGTTCTTGCTTGCTCCAACCGGGGTACACTTCGTCCACGGCCAGGGCCACGTTCTGGAACACGGTGTACCAGGGGAGCAACGAGTAGTTCTGGAAAATGATCCCCCGCTCCGGTGCCGGTCCGGTGATCGGCTTACCGCGGTAGAGGACCTCTCCCTCACTGGGTTGCAGCAGGCCGGTCATCATATTGACGAGGGTCGTCTTCCCCGATCCCGTAAATCCTACGATGGCAAGAAATTCGCCCTCGTTGATGGTCAGGTTGATGTTGGAGAGCACGTCGGTGCGGGAGTCGCCTTCGCCGTACCATTTGCTGACGTTTCTGAATTCTATAATCGCAGACATTTTTAGGCTTTTAGTTCTTTAGTGTTATAGGCGGTTGTCAGTTGTCGGTTGTCGGTCGGGATGGAGCTTGGAGTGGCGACTTCTATCCCGGGGCAGATCGGTGACGCTCATTCTCCATTCTTGAAATCTCAGCCACTAAAAGACCAAAAAACCACTTCACTACCCCACCGCCTTCTCAAAACTGACCCGTTGCTGCACCCAGAACATGACACGGTCCAGCAGGAAGCCCACGAGGCCGATGACGAACATCGCCACGATGATCTTGGCGTTGCTGTCGGAGCCGCCGTTCTGGAATTCTTCCCAGACGAACGAGCCGAGGCCGGGGCTCTGGGCGAGTAGTTCGATGGCAATGAGGACCATCCAGGCTACGGAAACGGTGATCCGCATGCCGGTGAAGATGACCGGGATGGCCGAGGGGAGGATGACCTTGAAGATCTTCTTGCCGATACCGAGGTTAAGCACGCGGGCCACGTTGAGGTAGTCCTTATTGATGGAGCTTACGCCGAGACTCGTATTGACCAGGGTCGCCCACATCGAACAGAGGCCGACGCTGATACAGGAGATGAGGAAGGAGGTGTCCGAATCGGAACCCAGCGTGAGGGTCTTGACGATCATGAACACCAGCAGCAGCCAGACCACCGGCGACACCGGCTTGAAGACCTGAATCATCCAGTTGAAGGCAATGCGTAGCGTGTCGTTGAGCCCGATGACGATGCCGATCGGGATGGCAATGAGCAGCGAGATCAGGAAGCCCACGGCCACCGTCTTCAGGCTGGTACCGATCTGGTCCACGAAGGAAGGCCGGCCCGTGTAGGTGATGGCATCCAGGCCCTGTTCCGATCGTACCGCGTTGATGTCGGCGGTTTCGGCGTAGAAAGCCGACTTCTTCGCGCTGATTTCGCGGTGGTCGGCCAGCAGCAGGCCGGCGGCGTGCACCACTTCGCTCGGGAAGGGCAGGGTGTTGGGTTTGCAGCTGAT
>JBASAV010000221.1:0-5394 GCA_049650785.1 Lewinella sp.
CCGCCAAACAGATCGACGATCTTCCCCGCCGGGTGCAGGCCATTTTCAAGGCCGAAGACAAGGGCGGCGAGTTCGTCCGCCGGATGCTGGGTGGTTTGTTTGCCTACAGCGCCAACCGGATACCTGAGGTCAGTGACAATATCTACAGCATCGACGATGCCATGCGTGCCGGCTACGCCTGGAAGATGGGGCCTTTCCAGTACTGGGATGCCGTCGGCTTGCAGGCGGGTATGGATGCCGCCGCGGAGGACGGGGCAACCGTACCGCAGTGGGTCAAGGATATGCAGTCCGCCGGTCACGACAGCTTTTACAAGCAGGAGGGCGGTCAGCTTAAGTATTACGACGTAGAAAGCAAGACCTACAAGGTTAAACCCGGTACCCAGCAGTTCATCATCCTCGATAATCTTCGGGAGCAAAAGCCGGTATACAAGAACAGCGAGGTCACCGTCCACGATATCGGCGACGGGGTGGCTTGTCTGGAATTCACCAGCGCGCATAACAGCATCGGCGAGGGCGTACTCCGTGGCTACCAGGAGGCGATCACCCAACTCGAAGAGGAAGGTTGGCGCGGCCTGGTGATCGGTAACGGGGCGGACAACTTTAGCGTAGGAGCTAACCTGATGATGATCGCCCAATTGGCCTACCAGCAGGAGTTTGACGAACTGAACATGGCCGTCAACCTGTTCCAGCAGAGCGTCATGCGCCTGCGGTACAGCGCCCTTCCGGTGGTGGCCGCTACCCAGGGCTACGTATTCGGCGGAGGCTGCGAGACCGTGATGCACTGTGACGGCGCAGCCGTAGCCGCCGAGAGCTACATCGGTTTGGTGGAAGCCGGCATCGGGGTCATCCCCGCCGGAGCTGGTACGAAGGAATTTGCCCTTCGGACGAGCGATAGCTTCTTTGAGGGTGACGTGATGATCCCCACTCTGATCGATCGTTTCAAGACCATCGCCATGGCCTCGGTATCGACCAGTGCGTACGAGGCGTACAATTATGGTTACCTGATTAAGGGTCGGGATAAAGTCGTCATCAACAAGGACCGCAACATCGCGGAAGCCAAGCGGATGGCCTTGGATATGGCCGACGATGGCTACACCATGCCCCGGCAACGGGATGATGTCACGGTGCTCGGTCGCGGGGGACTGGCGGCTTTGTATGCGGCGGCAAACGAACTGCGGCGCGGGCATTTCGCCAGCGAGCACGACATCAAGATTGCCAAGAAGGTAGCCTGGGTACTCTGTGGCGGCGACCTCACCGGTACGCAAAAGGTCAGCGAACAGTACCTGCTGGACATCGAGCGCGAAGCCTTCCTCAGTCTCTGTGGTGAGCAGAAGACGCTGGAGCGCATCCAGCACATGCTGCAGACCAACAAACCGCTGCGCAACTAGTACCCAGCAACCAGCAACCAGCAACTAGTACCCAGCAACCAGTCCAAAAAAAAAGATCATGAAAGAAGCATATATAGTAACCGGTCTCCGCTCCGCCGTAGGTAAAGCCGGACGCGGCGGATTCAAGAATTTCCGTTCCGACGATTTGGCCGTTCGGGTCATTCAGGAACTCTTCAAACGCAACGAAGCGATCGATCCGAAGATCGTGGACGACGTCCTTGTCGGCTGTGCCAACCCGGAAGGGGAGCAGGGTCTGCAGGTAGGCCGCCAGATCAGTCTGCGCGCGCTGGGCAAGTCCGTACCGGGCGTCACCGTCAACAGGTACTGCGCCAGCGGACTGGAAACGATCGCTATGGCCGTGGCGAAGGTTCAGGCCGGAATGGGCGAGTGTTTCGTAGCCGGTGGCGCGGAGAGTATGAGCAATATTCCCATGACCGGCTATAAATTGGCTCCTAGCTACGAGGTCGCCAAAGACACCCCGGATTACGTCGTCAGCATGGGTATCACGGCGGAGGCGGTGGCCAAAAAATATAACGTGACCCGTGAGGAAGCCGACCGCTTCAGCGTGCGGAGTCACGAACGCGCCGCCAAAGCGATTGACGAGGGGCTGTTTGCCGATCAGATCGTTCCGATTGAAGTGGAAGAGGTCTTTGTCAAGGACGGAAAAAGACAGACCAGTACGCATACCGTGGCCCAGGATGAGGGCGTGCGTCGCGGCACCAGTATGGAAGCCTTGGCCCGACTCCGTTCGGTCTTCCAGAAGGATGGCGTCGTGACGGCCGGGAACTCGAGCCAGACCAGTGATGGGGTAGCCTTCGTCATCGTGATGAGCGGCGAGATGGTGAAGCAGCTCAATTTAGAACCCGTGGCCCGTCTGGTCAGCTGCGCCGTCGGTGGGGTAGACCCGCTGTATATGGGCATCGGTCCCTGCGTAGCGATCCCCAAAGCCCTGAAGCAGGCCGGATTAAAATTGGAGGACATTCAGTTGGTCGAGCTCAACGAGGCCTTCGCTACCCAGTCGCTGGCCGTCATTAAGGAGGTCGGACTGGACCCGGAGATCGTGAACGTGAACGGGGGCGCCATCGCGCTCGGTCACCCGGTTGGTTGTACCGGGGCGAAACTCTCTATCCAGTTGCTGGACGAGATGAAGCGCCGCGACCTGAAATACGGTATGGTCACCGCCTGCGTGGGTGGTGGACAGGGTATCGCGGGTATCTACGAGCGGCTCTAGTGTCGCGGGACGCCCTTCGGGAGGAGCTAATGGATATGGCCAACCGTCAGTTTCCGGCAGCGGCCCGGGAGGGCGGTTACCCCATTGTCCATAATCATTGCTTCCTCCGCGTGGTATATGATCATTTATTTCAAAAAAATTGGCGGGAAGCGCTGGATAGTAAAAAGCCTGCGATTCACCAGTTGGACGAAATGCAATTACGTCGCGCCGTCAGCCTCGGACATCAAGTGATGGCTGACCGCGCGACTTGCGAAATCATGAACCAGCAGTCGCTGGCGTGGCGTGGTAAAGGGTAGGAAACTCCCTTACTTTTCCGGGTGTTCTCCGCTCCATGATTAGTTTTTTCTTCGCCACCCTCGGTTCGCTCTTTTCCGTCGTCAATCCCTTCGGCGCGGTACCCATGTACCTCACCCTGACCAACGACTACAACCGGATGGAAAGGGCGCAATCCGCTCGGCGGACGGCGATGTACTTTATGATTATCCTGGTGGTGTTCTTCTTCGCGGGCACCCTGATCCTGAATTTCTTCGGGATATCGCTGAATGCCCTGCGCATCGCCGGCGGACTCATCATTGTCAACAGTGGCTACGGTTTGCTCAATAGTAAGGCGGAACGCCGGCGAATCTCCCACGAGATCGAGGAAGAAGCACAGGCCAAGGAAGACATCAGTTTTACTCCGATGGCCATGCCCATGCTGTCCGGGCCGGGAAGCATATCGCTGTTGGTCGGTCTTTCGGCGGGCGAACAGGGCTGGGAAAGAAGTACGCTGATCGTTGGAGTGGTGGCGGTGATGGCGGTGCTGGTCTTCGTGACCCTACACTATGCACCCCTGCTGTTTCGTCTGCTCGGCCGGGCCGGTCTGTCGGCGTTGAGCCGGATCATGGGCTTCCTGGTGATGGCCATCGGTATTCAGCTGTTGCTTTTCGGACTGGTGAGCCTGGTCGGCGATATTTGGCCGCAGGTGGAAATGATGCGGAAGTAGGCCCTGCCGCCTATTAAAACCATATATCAGGCGTCCGGGTAGAACCTGATGCCATCCCGTTAGTTTCCTTAAGAGAAGATACCCCGGTAGTGCCTGTATTCCGGTGCTACCCAAATGAAACGATTCAACGTTTGAGCAATACAACCTTAATACTGGGGGCTACCCCTAACCCGACGCGGTACGCATACATCGCGGCCGAGCGTCTGGTCCGTCACGGACACGAGATCATCCCGGTAGGTATAAAGTCCGGCGCGTTACAGGGTCGCGAGATCCTGAATGGTAAACCCGACGTCCCGGAAGTAGATACCGTGACCCTTTACATTGGTCCCAAGCATCAACCAGAATATTACGATTGGTTGTTGCGGGTGGCTCCCCGTCGAATCATATTTAACCCGGGCACCGAGAATGCCGAACTGATGCGATTAGCGCGTGAGAACGACATCGAAACGGTGACGGGATGCACGTTGGTCATGCTGGCCGGTGGGTCGTACTGAGTTTCCCCCCACCGATTATAGTGAACGAGGCCGTACGGTCCCCGTTACATATAAACTCTATTGTAGAATAAAATTCACGGAACCCGGTGCCTAGCAGTCGGGTGTGAACCCAGTTTATGACTAAAGAAAAGACCATTGCCACGCTACAGGAGCGGAAGCCCTACGGCAAGTTTGAAGATATCGAAGTGTGGCCGGGCCGGCCTTATCCCCTGGGAGCAACCTGGTCATCCGAAGGCGTGAATTTCGCGGTCTTCAGTGAGCGGGCTTCGCGAATGGATCTGTGTTTGTTCCGGCGGGAAAGCCCCAACAAGGAGGAGTACCGGATTCAGATGATGGAGCAGACCGACCAGGTCTGGCACTGCTTCATCCCCCAGCTGGAAACCGGCTGGCGGTACGGCTTCCGGGCCTTCGGTGAGTGGAACCCGAAGGAGGGTAATCTCTTCAATCCGAATAAACTGCTGATCGATCCCTACACTAAAGCAATCGATGGCACGATCGACTGGCACCCCGCCGTCTTTCCCTATCCCATCAAAAGCGAGGACCCCAAGCGGTACCTTACGATGGACGAGCAGGACAGCGCCCCCTATATCACCAAGGGGGTAGTCATCGATCCCTCCTACGACTGGGAGGGTGACGTCCGATTGGAGACGCCGATGCACGAAACGGTGATCTACGAGATGCACGTTAAGGGGCTAACCGAACAGCATCCCGATATTCCCGAGGAACTCCGGGGTACCTACGCCGGACTGGCCCATCCGGTCACGATCGCCTACCTGAAGAACCTGGGTGTCACCGCCGTGGAACTGATGCCCGTGCACCACTTCGTGCAGGATAGCCACCTGCTCGATAAGGGCCTGCGGAATTACTGGGGCTACAACAGCCAGAGTTTCTTTGCTCCCCACGCCGACTACGCTGCCTCCGGACGTGCCGGCGAACAGGTGAAGGAGTTCAAGGATATGGTCAAAACCCTCCACAAGGCCGGTCTGGAGGTCATCCTGGATGTGGTCTACAACCACACCGCCGAAGGCAATCACTACGGCCCCATGCTCGGGATGAAAGGACTGGACAACCAGGCCTACTACCGACTCGTCGAAGACGATAAGGAATACTACATGGACTATACCGGCACCGGTAATACGGTGAATATGGTCCATAACCGTTCGCTGCAGCTGGTCATGGACAGCCTGCGCTACTGGGTGCTGGAGATGCACGTGGATGGCTTCCGTTTCGACCTGGCCAGCGCCCTGGCCCGCGGTCTGTACGAAGTGGGCAAGCTGAGCACCTTCCTCGACACCATTC
>JBASAV010000222.1:0-9382 GCA_049650785.1 Lewinella sp.
CCCTGGAGGAATCCGCCCTCTGGGAGATGCTGGAGGAAATGATCGTCAAGCACTTCGTACGCGTGGTAAATCCCGCCTGGACCATGCTCCTTCAGTCCAAAGCCCTGCACGCCTACGCCTGGCAGGACAAACCCGGACATCCGCTCTTGCTACCCACCGCCTTCGATCCGGCCGACCTGCCCAACCCCCGGCTGGGCTACGTGCGCAAGCCGGTCTTCGGTCGCAACGGCGAAAATGTCATGGTGAGCCTGGACGGCCGTCGGTCCGACGCGACCCGCGAGGGGGACTACGGCGACCTACCGGTGGTGTATCAGCAACTGGCCTCCTTTGCTACCGATAGCGAAGACCTGCGCTACCAGCTCGGTACCTTCGTTACGCCACAGGCGAGCGCGCTCTGCTGCCGCCGCCAGGGTGGCCTGATCCTCGATGATGATGCTGAATTCGTCTCTTTGGGGCTTATGACTTCGTAGTCAACACCGAAGCCGACTCCCGCCGAATAGCCCCCTGTGCCAGTGCCACCGGATTCTCCGTCTGTTGGCCGTCGATCATGCGCAGGCGCTCGGCTACCTGACGGGATGTTTGAGTCTCTTCGGCCGCCCGGGCGATCTGCATACTGATGTTGTCGCGCGTTTGGGTGATGATCGACCAGAGGGAATCGCTGACGTAAATCTGCTGGGTAATATTGTATTCTACTTCCTGGCGGATCGCCAGTAATAGTTCGGCGCGGTATTCCCGCGCGGCGGTCTCATCGTCGGGCGGCATGCGCAGGAGTAGGTTCGGCACCGAAATCCGTTCCAGCATCAGCGTAAAGCGCTCGCAAGCCTGTAAACGCAGGGCCACCGGGTCGATGGGTTCCGTGACGGTTTGGGCACTCGCGGGCGTCGTAATCTTCTTTTCCAGGGCGATCACCGCGTCCCGGAACCGGGTCAGTACGCCCCCCATCAGCCACACCAGGACGACGATCAAAACCACCGGTACGGTCCACAATAGTAGGTTCAACATGTCCACGGGTAAGGGTTAAGGGGCAACCATGCGGGGAATACCGTTGTTAATTGCCCAGTAAAGTAATTTTGCAGTATGAGCGCCGAAGTTAAGTCAACTACTAAAAGTACCCCCATTTCCATTACGCCAACCGCCATGGAGCAGCTTACCCGGCTGCGCAATGAACTCGGCGTCAATGAGGAACACCACCTGCGTATCGGCGTACGGGGCGGTGGTTGCTCCGGCTTCGAGTACCAGTTGGGCTTCGACATTCCGGAAGACGACGATCAGCAGTTTTCCATCGGCAACGAAACCGTATTGATGAAGCCCGGCCACGCCCTCTACCTCCTGGGCATGGAAATCGACTGGGCCACCGGCCTCGATAACCGCGGGTTTACCTTCAACAACCCCAACGCCACCGAGACCTGCGGCTGCGGTACCTCCTTCAGCGCATAGATTTTGCCCGATTTCGGACGACTCTTGCCCCCCGCCCCCGCCGAGCGCCGGGGCATACCTCTGTATTACGATAAGTCGGAAGACGAAACGCGCCAGGATGTCTACGAGCGGTACGATGAACTCGTAGCGCGCCAAACCGCCCTGCACCTGGCCGATGAGATCAACGACGGCTACCCCTTCCAACCGGTGGCTGACTATATCCAGGGCTGGCTCCCCGCCGCCGATATCGCCGCGGTTGCGGACCTGGGTTGCAGCGTCGGACGCCTCATCGGTGACCTGGCTGCCGGCCACCCAGCATGGGATTGCTACGGTATCGATTTCAGTTATCAAATGCTGCGACAGGCGCGCGATTACTGGATACTCGGAGAATCGGTATCGGCTAACCTCCTCCGCTTCGGCTACACCCACGATACGTTTTCCGGAAAGCGATTGCCCAATCTGCATTTCGCCCTCGCCGATGCAGCCAACCTACCCTTTCCCGACGGTAGCCTGGACCTCATCCTGAACACCTTCCTCATAGATCGTATTCCCGATCCCCTGGCGGCCTTTGGCGAATGGAAGCGCGTACTTCGCCCCGGTGGCCGGTTAATCTGCATTTCTCCCCTTAACTTTCTGAAGCGAGAGCAATGGGCGGCTTACCATCCCCCCGTCAAGCTCATCGACCCCCTGGTGCGGGAGGGCTGGCAACTCAACGATCTGACCGATCCGTTATTCCTGGAAGAACCAATGGATCGTCGCGGGAACGTTGTTCGTTGGCGCACGCTGGCGCTGGTGGCTGACCGGGGATAATTTGTCATAACTGAATGCTCTAGCGTATGGACTTACTTAGCGACGAAACCCACCTATTCCGCCAGGCCGTCCGTGCCCTGTCGCCCTTCACGAATGACGACTTCGCATACATGAGCGCGGGTATCCGCTGCCAAAAATTGGGTAAACGCGACTTATGGATCGATGCCGGTCAGATTCCCCGCACGGTCGGCTTCGTCCTTTCCGGGGCATTACGATACTATCACACCATTGAGGGTATCGAGCACACCAGTTACTTCTCCGTAGAGGGCGAGTGGGCCGCCTCCTACTCCAGTTTCCTGCGGCAGTCGCCGAGCCAGATAGCGATTCAGGCGCTGGAAGACACCGTACTGCTCACGTTTAGCCAGGAGCAGCTTACCGCCTGGGAGAACGACGATAAGTTCAGTTACCGGATCAATCACTTCCTGCGGAAACTGGCCGAATACACCATTGCCTGCTACGACGACCGGGTTGCGGCCTTCGTCCTCCAAAGCCCCGAACAGCGCTACCGACAACTCGCGGAGGAAACCGAATACCTGCAGCGTATTCCCCAACAGTACATTGCTAATTATTTAGGCATCACGCCGGTCTCCCTTTCCCGTATCCGGAAACGACTGGTCTCCTAAGTACGATCTTATCTTATGTTAACGGGATCCGCCCCGACCTCCCCCGACTTTCGTAGCACATCAAAACAACAACGATATGCATACGATTCTAGGAGCCGGCGGACCCATCGCTAACCAACTGACCAAGCAACTTGCCGCAAACGCATTGCCCGTCCGGCTGGTCAGCCGAAGTCAAATCACCCCGGAAGCGCCTTCCATCCATTGGAAGGGGGCCGACCTGCTCGACCGCAAAGCAATTATCGACGTCACGTCCGGGTCGGAAATTATCTACCTCACGGCCGGCCTCGTCTACGACGCGAAGGTCTGGGCCGCCCAGTGGCCCGTGATCATGGATAATGTCATCGCGGCGGCCCGCACCCACGGGTCCCGATTGATTTTCTTCGATAACGTCTATATGTACGGTCTGCTGGATCGGCCGATCACCGAGGAAAGCGCTTACCATCCGGTAAGCAAGAAGGGGGAAGTCCGCGCCCGCATCGCGGACACCCTCATGAAGGCCGTGCAGGCCGGCGAAGTGAACGCGACCATTGCCCGCGCTCCCGATTTTTACGGCGCGGCGAGTAAGAACAGCTTTCTCGACGGAATGGTCATCGACCGTATCGCCGCGGGCCAGCGTCCGATGTGGATAGGCGACAAGAGCAGGCTCCATAACTTCATCTTCGTACCGGATGCCGGGCGGGCCATGTACCTGCTCGGCCAGCACCCGGAGCACGACAACCAAATCTGGCACTTACCCACACCGGACCCGATCACTGGCCAGGCCATGCTCGACCTGATCGGTGAGGTATTCGACCATAAGCCCTGGGCCGTCCCCATTAAAAAGTGGATGCTTCGGCTGTTGGGCACGTTCGATCCCACGATCGCCGGTACGGTGGAGATGTACTATCAGTACGACCATGACTACCGGTTTGATTCCAGCAAATTTCAGGCGGCCTTCCGTATGCAGCCTACCAGCTATCGTGCCGGTCTGGAACAAATGAGAGATCAGTCGGCACCGGGTGACCCGACCGTGAAAGCGCTACCCCTGGTGGGTTGAGGAAGCGGTGAACCATGCTTCCACGACGGATGTATACCCTAGCTACAGCCAGAACTTATGTCCGATACGCCCCGCATCCGCTTTTCCCACTTCGTAGAGCAATTCCCCGAACTGGAACTCCCCGTCACCCTGGGAGAAGACACCGTTCGCCGCATCAGCAAGAACACGCCTCCACTTCCGGGTCGAATGGTAGACCAATTTCTCGTCCCCATGGAACCGACGCAGGTGAATGATGAGTTCACCGAGTTCATAGCCTGCCTCCGACTTCCAGCCACCGATAAGTTCGTGGGTTTGGTGTACTGGCGGGCCGATCTGGCGCAGTACCACTACACGCTGGTCACGGTAAATCCCAAAACCGAGGAGGTGATCGACCGCGTCATCCTCGCCGGTACCAGCTACGATGGGGAAGAACTGATTCAAACCAGTGCAGCCATCACCGAGGGCTTGATGATTTACCAGGTCAGCGGTCAGGGAATGGGCAAAAACTTCGATTACCAGGCTAGCGGCAGTACGGCGCGGCGCTTTCAGATTGCGGAGTCCGGTAAGGTGATCGAGCTATAGTCTATCGAACGATCTCCAGGCGCTCTTCGCCCGGCGACACGTGATTGCCGTACCCGATGACCCGGAAGCTGTCCGACGGGACACCCAACTCAATCAGCGCTTCGGTGATTGTAGCGGCCCGCTCCTCGCTCAGTACCTGGGCGGCGCGTGCGTCCATTCCGGCACCGGTATGTACTCTGATCTCCAGGGTAGATTCCGCACGCCCGATTTCATCCGCGATCCGGTCCACCGCCCGATAGCCATCGGCGGAGAGGTAAGCCGAATTGGGCAAAAAGTTGAACCGAGGGTTCCCGGTTGGCCGCGTGGGGTCGGCGGCGACGGGGGCTACCGAACGCAGGCGTCGGTCCACTTCTACCTGTAGCTGCTGCCGGAGCGTCTCTATTTCCTCCATCTGCCGCGCATATTCCTCATCCAGGCGGGCGATCTCCGAGGCGCTGAGTGAACCGGTATTCGGCAGATCGGTACGCAGGCTATTTTCCCACCGGCGGTGCTCCGTCAGGGGAGCCGGCTGCGGGGCGAAAAGGCCGGTTTGAACGTTCGCCCGTAGCTGGGCGCTATCAACGGCGCTGGGCGCACTGGTCTGAGGGGGCGTTTCCACTTCTCCGACGGTGAAGGGGAGGGATGCCGACCTGTCCCGTTGACGCATACGCTCCCGCTGTTGTTTGCGGAACTTCTCCTTCATCCGTTCCAGCTCGGAAAGATCTTCGGCGTAGCGGGATCGGGTGGAGCCACCGCCTTTTTCCTGGGTGTCCGGCGGGAGGGTATCCGCAAGCAAAACAGAGGCGGAACCCGTACGTGTGAAGGCCATCTGCTGCCGTAGCTCACTTAGCTGGGCCAGCTCCCGCTGCCGTCGCGCCAGGTGGCGGCGCAGGTATCCGGATCGATCATGCGTAGGTAGCGAGTTAACACTAGCCAGACTACCCGGTGCACGCCGCTGATCGATCATCGGGACGGAACTGGTAGGAAAGTCGACCTCCCCGTCGCGCAGGAACACGGCGTACCGGCCCAACAAATCCGGTTGCACCCGTAGTGAAACCCCGGTACTAAGCGGTACGTCCGCCGTCAGTTCACCGGGCGCGGGTGGGCTTCCCAGGCTGGCAAAATGAAGTTCGCCGGGAGATATCAACTGTGCCTCCGGTATCCGCAGATCGGCGATTCGCTCGTCGCGGCCCACTTCATCCGTCATTCCCATAGCCTGGGAGGAGCAGGCGGTAACCTGGAGGAACCGGGAAGCTATTTCCGTGACGACCGCAGGTTGGTCCCGGTCCGCCTGTCGCCACCACCGGCCGGACCGCCGAAAGAATAAGGTGCGCCCGTCACTCGCAAACTGCGGCGTACCCTCATCCCCTTCGTTATTCACCTTTCCCAGAGGTTGGGCGGCGGACCAATCACCGTCAATGTCGGCCCGACGGATATACAGGTCTTGATTTTCTAGCCCATGGGCGCGGGTGGCATACACGAGCGTGAGACTACTCGCATTGAACGTCAGGTCATCCGGATTGCGGACGTCCGCGGGCAGGGACCAGCTCTCCGTGATTCGCCAGTTGCGTCCACTGCGTTCCAGCAGATCGACGGCCGCCGCGGCACCACCGCGTAGCACGGCCAGCCGGTTGCCATCTACACTAACGCCTAATAGCCGATCGGGACCGAACGAATTGATGGGCGACCCGGGGTTGATGGCCGGTTGCCAATTGCCGCGGCTGTCGCGGCAGCGCATCCAGATATCGGGAAGGTTATCGGGACCCTGGTTCCAAACGTAATCCGGGCGCGTGAAGTAGAGGACATCCCCCGCCGCCGCAATCACCGGATCACGCTCCCTGATCAGTTCCGCAGCGGAATCCTGGCCCCCGAGGGGCAAACAGGTAAACAGGAGCACGGCCAAGCCGAGACATGATTTCAGGTAGTCAGACATACGAAAACGGGGAGATCGCTAATATACACCCCACGCGTCAACAATGACGTACAAACATCAATTGTTACCCGGATTTCCTGAAAATCGTTCTGAGCGGCTCGATTCACCTGAATAAGCTACTTCCTGCGCACCGGCGCCCTATACGTTGTAGTCTATTTCTACTTCGGGTGTCGTGGGGTGTGCCTGGCAGGTCAGCACGTAACCTTCCTCCACCTCGGAGTCGTCGAGGGCGTAGCAGACGTCCATCTTGACGCCACCCTTTTCCACGCGGGCCATACAGGTAGAGCAGGCACCGGCCAGACAGCTATACGGTGGCGTATGACCGCCCTCCAGCATACCGTCCAGGATAGACTGCCCGGGTTTCAGCTTGATGGTCAGTTCATCGCGACCCAGTTTTACGTTGACCGTACCGCCGCGGCTGTCACCGGCATTGCGTTTGGCGTCGGATGCCGATACGAAGCGCTCTACGTGAATGAATTTGTCGTCGATCCCGTGTCCGAGCAGGGCAGCTTCCACGTTGTCGATCATTTGTCCGGGACCACAGATGTAGTAGCGGCACTCCTTATTATCGGCCGGGTGGCGACTCAGGAAGTCTACGAGAGCCTTGCGGTCGACGCGTCCACGCTTACCCTCCCAGCGGATCGTGCTCCGGCGGAAGAGTCCCTTGAGCCCACCGGTCTGGTACTTCTTGGGCTGGGAGAGCGTATGCTCCACGGTGAGCTGGCCGGCATAGCGGCGCTCCAGCTCGTCGAGTTGATCTTTGAAAATGATGTTGTCCTCATCGCGGTTACCGTACAGGAGGATCACTTCCGACTTGGGCTCCGTTTCCAGTACGGACCGCAGAATGGACATCAGGGGCGTGATACCGCTACCGGCGCCAAAGAGATAATAACGGCGGCGGAGCGCAGGATCGGTGTCTGCCAGAAAACGGCCCATTGGTGGCATGACCTCTACCGTATCCCCGGCTTTCAATTCGCCGGCGATGTAGTTACTGACCTTACCACCATCCACGCGCTTGACCGTGACGGCCAGCTCGTCTTCGTGGGGGGCGGAGCACATGCTGTAAGCCCGGCGCTCCTCCTTGCCGTCGATGGTAAAGCGTAGCGTGAGGTACTGACCGGCCCGGTAGTGGAAGGCCGTCTGATCGGCTTCCGGCACACTGAAGTATACACTTACTGCCTGGTCGGTTTCCGGCTCCATCCGGCTGACGCGCAGGGGGTAAAATTGGGGTTGACTCATAAATCAGCTATCGGGTACTTGGAAGGGCGCGCAAATATCGCTCCTTCCGTACTAGGGTACTGTCAAATGGCCTATCTAGTTCAATTGGAAGCGGACAACTATGCCTCCACTCGCCGTCGTCTGGGGAAAACCGAGCGAATTAAAGGGTACGGTTTTCCGGTAGTCGAAGAAGGCCCGCAGGCTCAACCGCTGGTTCAACTGGTACTCCACCGACGGCGCCAGCGTGAATATCCGGGCACCCTCGACGGGTTCGCGGGTCGGCAACTCCAGACGGCGTGCGTAGGACTTCTCGTCGCGCAGGCTGAAGTTGAACTGGATGTCCAGGTCGCTGACGTTGAGGCGTCCACCGGTCCGACTACCGCCACGATTGAGCAGTCCGCCGGTCCCCTGGGCCGGGGCATCTTCCCGACCCCGGTTGCGCCCCTGGAGGAATCCGATCTGGATATCCGACAGAACGATGCCGAAGCCGCCGATCACCTGCTTGCCGACACTCTCACTCAGGAGCTTGCTGACAATATTGATGCTGCGCGTTTCCGTGCTGGTGTACGCGAAGTTGGCCGACAGGCCGTTGACCAGTTCCGCATCGATGCTAATCAGGGGAGCAAAGGACTTGGCTTCCGAAATATTCGGGATCTCGATCCGCGGGTAGAAGTTGAGACTGATGGTATCGTATCCCTCAAAGCTTGGCGTGAGCTGTTGCTCCAGCGCGTCGAGGTAATCCAGGCTCGTGCCGTAACTCGAGATCGTGAAGGTAGACTGGAAGCCGTGGCTGATGTTGACCCGCCGCAGCACGCTCTCCAGGCCACCGATCCGGCTCAGCCCGTTCCAGGTCAACCGCCAGTTGGGGGCTCCCTGTATGTCGAAGGGATCGAGGCTTACCGTATTGGGATCCTCGTCGCGGTAGGCCGCCAGGAAGGCCGGGATCAGCACTTCCTGCTGGTTAGGACCGTAGCCGTAGCGGAAGCCACGCGCCGCCAGGTCAGGATCGTCGTGGGGCCGGGTACCGCCGCGTCTTTGACTGATGACCAGGCGGTTGGCGCGGAAGGTAGCAAACAGGTTATCCAGATTGAGGGTATCCTGGTTGAAGAGACTGAGCGCCCCGCCGTTGCTGAAGGTGAGGGAGCCGTCCCGAACGGGCACCGCGTGATCGAACCGGCCATTGGAGTTCTCATCGATCACCTTGAAGGTTTCCGTGTAGTTCTCGGTGAAGCTCCGGTCCATGGTCAGCTCCAGCCGGAAGTCGGTGAAGGGTTCGATGACCGCGTTGCCTTCCCACTGCTTGGTGTAGTTCTGAATGACGTCCCGGCTCAGCATCAGACTGGAGCTGATATTCCCGTCTTCGGCCATTTTATTGAGGAAGTCCTCTTCGGTCCGGTACTCACTCGGATTAAGGGTACGGATCGTCGGCTGCAGACCCGCTGCGAAACCCCATCCCGGGCTGTCGAAGCCGTCGCTAAGCCCGAAGAAGCGGGGCTCCGGCAAAAAGCCGGGGATGATGGTCGTGAAGTCCTCGCTGTAATTGAAGCGAGCGCGGCGGACGGCCAGGAGGGGACGCACCAAAGCTTTGGTGAGTCCGCCCGCTGCCGGTGCCGCTTCTTCCTGGTTATTTCCCGGTCGGCGGGTGGGCCGGCGTCGGGTAGCTTGGTTGATGCCCCGCAGGAAGGGGATCTGGTCGTAGAAGCGTTCGAAGTTGAGGTCGGCGGTGACCTGGCGCTGCTGACTGTTCTGGATCAGGTTACCGAGGCCCAAGTCCTGAATCTGCAAGGGAGAAGCAGCCCACGCGTA
>JBASAV010000223.1:0-4642 GCA_049650785.1 Lewinella sp.
CCGTTAGCCAGGTCAATCGCAAGGGGGAGCTAGGTAGTCCCTACGCAGTCGGCGATTACCAGGCCACCAATCCGGATTTCGGGACGGTGGAGGAGTTCACTAGCCTAGTAAACGCTATCCACGAGGCGGGTATGTATGCCATCATCGATTGGGTACCGAACCACTCCGGGTGGGACAATCCCTGGATCACCGAGCACCCCGACTTTTACACTAAAAAGGACGGCGAGATCACCGACCCCATCAACCCGGGTACCGGCGAAAGCTGGGGCTGGACCGACGTGGCCGACTTGGACTACGACAATAATGAACTGCGCGACAGCATGATCGCCGCCATGGAATTTTGGGTGGAAAAAGCCGATATCGATGGCTTCCGCGTCGATGTCGCCCACGGCATCCCCGTCGATTTTATCGAGCAGGCCGCCGATTCGCTCTACGCCATCAAGCCGCTGTTCATGCTGGCCGAAGCCGAGGTGCCCGAAATCGTCAACGACGGCGCCTTCGTCATGGACTACGGTTGGGAAATGCACCACGTCCTCAACCAGATCGCCAAAACGCAGGGCGTGAGCCAAGAGGCCGAAACCGATGCCAGCAATATCGCGCGGGAAGAAGGCGAGGAAGAAGAGCAAGTCACGGCCCTGGCCATCGACGATGTCCTCGAGCGTTACGCCGATGATTACGAGCGGGGCTACAAGATGCAGTTCACCTCCAACCACGATGAGAACTCGTGGTCCGGCACGGAATTTCAGCGTATGGGCGACGGGCACCAGGCTTTCGCTGTCCTGACCGCCACCTTCGACGGCATGCCATTGATTTACACCGGTCAGGAGAGCGCCGATGACCAGCAGTACGAATTCTTTACCAAGGACAATGTCGAATGGGGTGACTACGCCTACGCCGACTTCTACAAAACCCTCTTCGATCTGAAGGAACGTAACCAGGCACTCTGGAACGGCGAATTCGGCGGTGAGCTCCAGAAGATCGCCACGGGTAACGACGAAAACGTCTACGCCTTTACCCGGGAGAAGAACGGCGACCGGGTTGTGGTCATCATCAACCTGTCGGCAGAATCCCAGGATATCACGCTTGAGGGAGATGCATTCACCGGTGGCTACACGGAAGTATTTACCAACGAATCCAACGAACTACAGACGGACATGGCCATGGATTTAGAACCGTGGGAATACCTGGTCTACTCCAACCGCTAACGTTCAGCACACCAATCGCCCCGTTCAGCACAAAGAAAAGGGTACCGGGTACCCTGATCGTGGTCAGGCAGTTCAAAGGGTATCAGCATTCACGGGCCCGTCCCGTATACTCCGGAATGGTTAATTCCGAACACAGGGAGAAGGCTTCATCATCTTTTCTTGTCTGTGTCGGGACGTTTACCTGCTCATCTGGCGGGGTTATTCGGAACGGGCCTGTTTGCTGACTAGCGAGCCGCCTTCAGGGGCCGGATTTCGATATCGCGCCAGCGCACTTTTATCCCTCCCCCATCGTGAATCTGTAGGGCAATCGACCCCTTGCCCTCACCGATCTTCTCATCGGTTAGCTGTACCATCTCCTCTCCATTGAGCCAGGTTGTGACGGTGGGTCCCTCTACGCGGATTTTCATTTCGTTCCACTCCCCCATCTTCAGGAAGCGGTCCTTTTCCGGATCGGGCTTGATCAGCCAGCCGCGCCCGTACGATTCGTAAATGCCCCCGGTATCGTGTCCGGGAGGAGCCACCTCGACTTGCCAGCCGGATATTTTCGTTCCATCCAGCGTAGAACGAATGAATACGCCGCTGTTACCGTCCGCTTCCTGCTTGAATTCCAGCGTCAGCTCAAAATCATCGTAGTATTCGTCGGTACTAAGGTAGCCGTATTCCCCCTTCGGCCCGCTCTCGCAGATGATCTGCCCGTCCTCTACGTACCACTTTTCGTCGCCGTGTATGGTCCACCCTTCCAGACTTTCCCCGTCGAAAAGCTCGGTGGTAGCCGGACGGTTACAGGAGGTGATGAAGAAGAGGGTAATACCGGCGATGAATAAAAATCTTTTTGCCACGATCGATCGATTTAGGATGGGTCGGAAGATATTCCCTTTATTTGATATGTATGGCGGCGGCGCGCGGGAAGTGAGCTTCTTATAGCGTCCGACGTAACGCATACCCATCTCCCTAATTCAATTCGCTCTATTGCGCAATCTGCTCTTCCCACTCCTATTCCTCCCCTTTCTACTTTCTAGTCAAACGGAGGCGGACTCCCTACCCTACGCGGAGATCGCCGAATACCCCGACGACTATTCGGCGGGCAACGTGCTGGCCCGGATGATCGACGCCCTCGGATTTCGTTACTACTGGGCGACCGAAGGCCTCCGGAAAACGGACCTTGACTACCGTCCCTCGGAGGAGGCCCGTAGCTGCTACGAGACCATCGAACATATCTACGGGCTGAGCGAAATGATCGTTAATGCGCCCAGGGGTGACACTATGGTTCGTCCCGAAGACTGGACTGACCTATCCTTTGCGGATCTGCGGACCCGGACGCTCCAGCGCTTTGCCGAAGCCAGTCGCCTTTACCGCGGTATGAATTCCGGAGACTTAGCCACCCAGCGGGTCATGTTTTCGTACAGCGAGGTGTATTCGGAACACCCCCTCTGGAACCTCATCAACGGCCCCCTGGCGGATGCAATATACCATACGGGGCAGTTGGTGACCTTCCGCCGGGCCACCGAAAACCCCGCCAATCCAAAGGTGAACCACTTTCGGGGCAAACTGAGTGATTGAGTTGTTGTTGCAATAAAACCAGTACCCAGAACCCAGAACCCAGCAACCAGAACCCAGTATCCAGCAACCAGCAACCAGCAACCAGCAACCAGCAACCTATGAAAGCCTACACCCTCACTTCCCCCGATGGCCCCGATGGTCTCCACCTTTCCGAACGGGACGTGCCCCGGCCCGGACAGGGAGAAGTACTCATTGAGGTTCGAGCCTTATCGCTTAACCCGGTCGACTTCAAGACCGCCAGGGGGAAGGCCCTGCACGGATCGCTGCAGGAGGAGGACACGATCATCCTGGGATGGGATGTCGCCGGGCGAATCAAGGAGGTAGGCGAGGGCGCTGGTAAATTCGTAGCGGGACAGGACGTCTTCGGTATGGTCAACTTCCCCGGACACGGGAAGGCCTACGCGGAATACGTCACCGCCCCGGTCAGTCAACTCGCTCTGAAGCCGGACAATATTGATTTCAATGAGGCCGCAGCATCCACGCTGGCTGCACTGACGGCCTGGCAAAATCTAATAGAAATTGCCGGGGTGAAGGAAGGGCAGCGCGTCCTGGTACACGCCGCCGGTGGGGGCGTTGGCCACTTTGCCGTGCAACTCGCCAAAGAGCGGGGAGCCTACGTCATCGGCACCGGTTCGGCCTCAAAGCAAGAATTCATCCGTGAGTTGGGAGCTGACGAAGCGATCAATTACGAAGAGGTAGAGTTCGAGGATGTCCTCAGTCCGGTAGATGTGGTATTGGATTCGCTGGGGCCGGAGCACCTGGAACGCTCCCTGCAGATCGTCAAGCCAGGTGGCAAATTACTGACCATCGCTGCCGGTCTCAGTGACAAGCTTCAGGAACGCGCGGAGTTTAAGAGCGTGGAACTGTACCATCACCTGGTCCAGTCGAGCGGCGAGAATATGGAAGCGATTGCCGAGCGTCTGGCAGACGGCCGACTGAAGCCGCACGTCTCGGAAACCTACTCGTTCGCTAATTTACCCGCCGCCCTCCGCAAACTGGAGGAAGGCAGTACCCGGGGCAAGCTCATCATTGGTTTGAACAGCTGATCTCGCCGGTAAGCCTTCGTTAAATAAAGTCTATCATGTCAACACGCAATCGATTCCGCCAGTCCGCCTTCACGCTAGCTCTTCTCCTTTTGTTGGGCTTGGTCCTACCCGCCCAGATCCGGTTACCCCGGCTTGTCAGTGATAATGTGGTCCTGCAGCGCGACCAACCCCTGGACATCTGGGGATGGGCATCACCGGGAGAAAGAGTTCGTATCCGGATAGCCGATGAGGATCTGCGGGTACGCGCCGATGATGACGGCAACTGGTCGGTCACCCTTCCGGCCCAACCTGCCGGTGGCCCCTTCAAAATGACCCTGGCCGGGAAGAACGAGATCGAAGTCGAGAACATCCTATTCGGCGACGTGTGGGTCTGCTCCGGCCAGTCGAATATGACCGTCTGGCTGGAGCGGGTAAAGGAGATCTATGCCGATGAGATAGCGGCGGCCGAGTACCCCATGATCCGGGAATTTTTCGTTTCCACCATGACTGACCTCACCGGCCCCCGGCAAGACTTTCCGGAGGGTGATTGGAAGGTTGTCACCCCCGAGAACGTCATGGACATGAGCGCTATCGGATATTTCTTTGCCCGGCGACTACACGAGACCTACGATATTCCCATCGGCATTATCAATACGGCGGTGGGCGGTACCCCGATTGAGGCCTGGACAAGTGCCGAGGGACTGCAGGACTTCCCCGATCTTCAGGAAACCATTACCCGGAACCGTGACCCCGAATTTCTTGAATCGTTAAACGCGCCGCGGAGGGGCGGAGCACCATCCTCGGGTCCTCCTCCGGTGACTGACCAGGGATTGGTCGAGGAATGGTTTTCAC
>JBASAV010000224.1:0-3177 GCA_049650785.1 Lewinella sp.
GGCCTACACGCTCCAGGGCCTCCAGGGATAGCCGCCGCCGCTCCTTCCCGCCTACCCGCCGGTACAGGAGCGGGAGTTCCACGTTGTCGACCACCGACAGGTCGTTGATGAGGTGAAAGCTCTGGAAGATGAAGCCCAGTTGCTCATTCCGGAAGCGGGCGATCTTGCTGCCATTGTAACTGGTTACCTCCTTACCGGCCAGGGAAACGCGACCTTCCGACGGCTCGTCGATCAGGCCCATGATGTTAAGCAGGGTCGACTTCCCACAACCCGACGGTCCCATGATGCTCATGAATTCTCCCGCCGGAACCGTCAGGCTCATGTGCTGGAGGGCCAGGGTTTCAATGGTGTCGGTGCGGTAGGATTTGGAGACGTTTTGTAGTTCGATCATTTTATAATTGTTGAATGGTTGAAGGGCTGAATTTGTGAATTAGGCGGTCACTGGTCCCTCGCTTTGCTCGGGCGGGTGCGCGCCTATTCAGTAATTCAAAAATTCACGAATTCAATCATTGATAAAGGGGTTGCTGGTTGATGAAGTCCCACAGCGTAAGCCGTTCCAGGCTGGCGTAAGTGGTCCAGTAGGCACGCAATGTTTCAGCGTAGGCGCGGGTGTTGAGGTCGCGGTTTTGCTGGGCGAAGGTGAGATCGGTCAGGGGGATGGCACCGAGGGTGTAGCTTTCCTGGCTTATCTGGAAGCGCTCTTCGGCCAGGTCCCGGATGCGGGTGGCCAGGACGAGTTCCTCCTGCAGGGTAGTCCACTGGTCCAGCAACTGGGTGAGCTGGCCTTCCAACTGATTCTCGCGGCGTTCCCCGAGTTGCTGGGCCAGTTCGATCTCCGTACGGGCGCGTTCGTTGAGGGCGCTGCGCTCTCCCCAGTCTAAAAGGGGTACGGCGAAGGTGAGGCTGATGACCCGTTCGTTTTGGGGATCGCGGTAAATTGGATCGATCTCCTCCGCGTTGCGGATCAGACCGATGCTGGCGTCCAAGTCGAGCCGGGGGCCGAGGTCGCGCTTGATGCGGTCGGCCTCCCGTTGCGCTTGCAGGACGCGCTGCCGTATTTGCAGGAGTTCGGGGCGCTGTTGCAGCAGGGTCAGGGCGCGGGTGGCCACGATGTCCAGGCCGGTGAGGTCGGCGGTCGCTTCCGGCGCTTCGGGCTGCAGCAATTGGCCGGCGTATTCCCGGCCCAGGTACTGTAGAATATCGGCGGAGGCGCGGCCGACGAGGCGTTCTGCGCGGAGCAGATTCTGTTGGGCGCTAGCTTGCTCGAGTTCCAGCTGTACCAGATCGCCCCGGGTGATTTGACCCAGTTCGTATCGCTCGGTAGCGATATCGAACAGCGTCTCGTTGGCGGCGCGATTGGTTTCGGCGATGCGCCGTTCCTGGTCGGCGCTCACCAAGTTGAAGAACAGGTCGGTTGCATCGAGGGCAGCGTCGGCCCGGGCGGCCTGCAGCGCGGCGTCACTGACCTGCAACTGTAGGGGAAGCAGGCGGCGATCCCACTTCCAGGGATTGAAGGCCAGGATGGGCTGCCGGAAGGTGAGGCGCACGGGGCTTCCATTGTAACTCTTCGTATCCAGGGCAAAATTGTCGGTCCGCTGCAGGCGGGTTTCCAGTCCGATCAGGCCACCGGTACCGGCGATACGCTGGTTGGCGAGCAGAGATACCGACGAGTTATTCAATTCGATCTCGCGGAAGGCGATGGTACCGTCGTCCTGCGTCACTTCGGTGGAGGTGCGGAAGTAATTGGGCAGGGTAGCCGCCAGGTCCAGGCGGGGCTTCAGGCCGGCCTCGAAGGCGTCGAGCTCCAGGCGGGCGGCGCGTTGCTGCTGCTCGGCGATCAGGACCTGCTCGGCCCGGTTTGCCGCAGCGGCCTGTAGTTCGGGTAGCGTAAGTGGGCTATCCGTCGATAGGATGTTTTGCGCCGGGGCGCAGGAGAAAAACCCTACCGCAAGCAGGAACGTGACCTGGAATCGAAGTCTGTGGATGCCGTTCCGCATTAGTCTTCCAGTTTGAAGGAGGTGACGCTCTCCAGTGATTCCGGGTCGGAGATGATGATGCGGTCGCCGGCCTGTAACCCACCGGCGATCTGTACGAAGTCGCCGTTGCGCAGTCCCAGGTCGATGTCGCGGCGGGTGGCTTCCCGGTCGTTTACTACAAAGACCGACTGGCGGCGACCACCCCGGAATACGGGGCCGTTCTTTACGCGCAGCACATCTTCGATGCGGTTGGTGACGACGTAGAGTTCGGTACGGAGATTGGGCCGGAGATCCTGGTGACTGGGGTCTTCCAGGTCGACCCGGAAAGTGACCAGGTTCTCGCTTACTTCCGGCAGGATGGCCGCGATGGTTCCTTTAAGGCGCCCGTTATTGATACGTAGCTCCACGGGCAGGCCCACGGTCAGCTGATCGGCGTAGCGGTCGGAGGCGCTTGCTTCCACCCGGTACCGTCCGAGATCCGCTACGCGGGCGAGTGCGGTGCCCTCCGTTACCTGCTGGCCGATGTTTTCGTTGACCCAGGTGACGACACCGGCCCGCGGGGCGCGCACTTCCGTCTCGCGGAGGCGGCGGCTAAGTTGGCTTACCTCTTTCTCTTCCATACCCACTTCGAGCTGTAGGGCGCGCTTGCGACCGGCCAGGCTACTGCGGGCGTAGTCGAGTTGGTTGTTGAGCTTCTGCGACTCCAGCTTACTGATCTTCACGGCCAGCTCGGCGGCTTCTACCTCCTCCTGGGTAGCCCCACCGACTTCCAGTAGCCGGCGGGCATCGGCGAGCTCGGCGGTGGCGGCGGCCAGTTCCAGTTCTCTGATCTCAGCGTTATAGGTAAGCTCTTTGAGGTCACGTTCGTACTCCAGATTGAGCAGTCCGATACTGTTCTCTTTGACGGCCAGTTGGTCGCGGCGTCCGTCCAACTGGAGTTGTACGTAGTTGCGATCAAGTTTCATGAGTAGTTCGCCCGCTTCCACTTCGGCGCCGGCCGTCAGCATCACTTCGTCGATGGTCGTAGCCACCGGTGAATTGATTTGCTCCTCAAAGGCCGGCAGCACGATCGCCGTGGCGTTGATCGTGTTGACTACCTCTCCCCTTTCCACGGTAGCAAACCGTAGCGTATCCTCATCGGCCGAGGGGCGGAGCAACTTCATGCCAAACCAGATCGCCGTACCGACAACTAAGACAACCA
>JBASAV010000225.1:0-5478 GCA_049650785.1 Lewinella sp.
CCCGTATCCCGTCAGCCTATTGACTTTTCGCCGGTCACTGCGTTGTTCCGGTATGCGAATCATGGTGTTGATATTCATCCTGCCACTAGTACTTTTATCCTGCGGTCCCACGCAAGATAAGTCCGGAGATGCGGAAAGGGAACGGGTCGCGGATTTAGAGAACCTCTTCAATCAGGCCTATCAGGATCTCGATGTGGCGATTATGGATCGGTTGCTGAGCGAGGATTTTGAGGCGGTGTATCCAACCCAACAAGGCACCAAAGACAAGGAGCAATGGCTAGGGGAATTGCAAGGATTTCGGGCGGTTTTTCCCGCCCTCGACGTATCGGTTGACAGCACGGAATTCTCTACTGCCGAACAGGGTGTGTCGGTTACGGCCGTGCGGAAATTCAGTTGGACGCAGGACGGACAGTCGGGCGTCCACCGGGAGCGCTACACAAACCGTTGGACCAAACGGTCCGGAGAATGGCGGATCTCGCAATCGAGCATTGTACCCCAACCGTAAATGATGATTCGGCTCTTGCAACCAGAACGCAATGAACTCGTGGAGCTGCACCGTCGGGAGCGATTTCGGGGATTCGCCCTGGAAGCCGGGGCCATCCCGTCCAGGATTATCATCAACCAGAGCCTACGGAATACGCAGGGTTCCGCCCGTGCTTTTCGGTGGAGCGTACCGCATCTGATTCTTTGGCAGGAGGAACGCGTCGTTGGGACGATTGGTGGAAAGGGCTTACTGGATACGGAGGACGAAGTAGAATTGGGGTACAACGTGGCTCTACCTTTCCGCAGGCGCAGCATCGCCACCCGCGCGATAGCCATGATGTGCGAGATGGCTACGAACGATGGTATAAACCTGCTGGCGCATGTAGAGCCGGACAACGAGGCTTCCAGCAGAGCACTGATGCGAAATAATTTCCGGATGGAAGCGATCGTGCGGCTACCGGACAGTCTGAATCTGGAACGGTGGTCGTGGTCACCGTATTAGCACCACGCCGCCCTTAAAGCTTTCGGGGTCGCCCTCGGCGTTTGTAAAGCTGACGTCCCAGAGGTATCCCCCCGCCGGACTGGACGTACCATTGTGCGTGCCGTCCCAGGTGCCGTCAAAATCTTCCGTCTCGAAGATCTTTTCACCCCACCGATTCCATACACGAAGCAGATACTCGGTCGCTCCGGCGAAGACCCCTTTAGGCTGCCAGCTGTCGTTCAGACCGTCCCCATTCGGGGTGAAGGCATTGGGTGCATTGAAGGTATTCTGCAGGTACATCCGCAGGTCTTTGGTCAGCGTGTCCAGACACCCGCTGGGATGCGTGACCACCTGCGTTACACTTAGTGTGCTGGTATCGCGGAGCCGATAAGTGAAATTTGGCCCCGGGGAAGTGAATAGGGCCTCGCTTCCGTCGGCGATAAAGTATCGCTGAGCCACCGCATCAATACTGCGATCGATAATCTCTACATCCGGGAAGATATTGGAAGGCTGTTCCGGCGTGAAAAAGAAATCTGCGGTTGGACTGTCCCTGACGTCGACGAGTTCCCGGAAGGTCGTATCGACAAAGCAGCCTAGCGGACTTGTGATGGACAGGTAAACGTCGTACAAACCCGAGGCTTCGTAAAGATGCGTGGGATCACGATCGGTCGATCCGCCCCCGTCGCCGAACTGCCATTCGAATAGGTAATCATCGTTGATGGGGGTGGAACGATTGATAAACAGGTTGGTATAGGGCACGCAGCCGAAGACGTCCTGTGGTTCCAGAATAATGGTGCGTGGCGCCGGGAAGTATTCGACATTCTGGACGATCTCGTCCTGACAACCGTTCTCATCCGTGATCTCCAGGCGGGCATCAAAGTCACCGGGTATTCTGTACTGATGCGTTGGATCGGTACGGGAGGAGGGATCCGTGTTGTCGCCGAATTCCCAGTCATAGGCGGTGATCCGCTGTCCTCCGTCGGTGGTGGAGGCGTTGATGAACTCGATGGGTTTGGGCTCACAGACCACCTCGCTGGCGCTGAAGTCAGCGGTGAGATCAGGAAACACCCCCAACAGAAATACGGCCGTATCCTTACAGTTATCGGCAAAGGACTCGCGGTTGAGCATCATGATACCCTCGTACACGCCGGTTTCCTGGATATTGGTTTGGAAGTCGCGCGAGTTTCCGGACAGCAGCTCCCCACCGGGCCCGATCATCTCCCAGTCGTAGCTGGTGATGGAGGAAACCAGGGTACTCTCGTTAAAAATGGTATTGGGACCGGGGCCACACTGACGAATGAAGAAACGGCCCTGCTCGTCGATCTCGGTCTCCAGCAGATCGGCGTTGACGGTATTACCACAGCGACTTACGTTGAGCTGAAACTCCCGTTTGGTTTCGCTGAGGAGCACCGGGTTCGGCCCCCGACTCCATTCTTCCACGCATACCCCGAGTACGTGGGTGCCAGGATAGATGGGCACCCCGCTTAATTCGCCAGTCACCGGATCGATATTCAGCGTACTACCTACGCCGAGTTGATTGGTAACGTCATACCGGGGCCTGACCCACGGAACGGAGGTGTAGGGGTACGGACTCTCCCGGATGGGCACGATATCGTCAAAGGGGGATTCGGTGGCGGGGCCGTTTCGACCTCCGTTGTCCGTTCCACCGCCGAGCTTAGGATCGCAAAAATTGTAGACTAGGCTATCTCCGTCCGCATCCGTAGCACCAAGATCGATCCGGAATTCCTCGTTTATACAGATAGCGATGGGCGGGTCGATGTTAAAAGCCGGGCTGGTATTACAACGCTGCTGGGCTTCTGGCGTCAGCTGGATGAAGTAGGTGGCTCCGATCTGCCGCGGGTTGAGCAGGTTACGGATCGATTCGTTACGGCAGCAACGCTGGTAGACGAAGGTATAGGTCTGATCGGAGACCGGGAGTTCTTCGGTGAACGTGTAGATGCCGATCTCCTGACAGATGGGTTCGTTGACGACTAAACAAGGATTGCCGAGGTTAATGGGCACGGGATCGAAGCGAGATAGCGTGATGGAGCGCGTCGGATTATAATAGTCGTTGCCGAGGTAGATACTGATGTGACCGTCGGCGCTCCGAACGTCGGGGGTTTGACGTGGATCGCTGCCGTCAAAAAGAGCGCCCTCCCCAATGCAGTCACGATACATATTTATGGTGATGCGGTAGCGCATAATGCCCGTACTGGGGTCATTGTCTTTAAACCCGAGGCACTCGTAATGAAATTCTCCCCCTACGATATGATCGGCCAGGAGCCCCGCCGGGAGCAGCATCACGCACAGCAGAGCGACGATAGCAGAACGTATGGCGGGTGAAAATTGCAAAGGGATTCTTTTAGGGTAATACAATCTGTGGGACAAAATACAGTTTCCTAAACGGAACATTTATCCGCTGCATCTTCGGTCCTTGTCGGATAGACGTCCCGAACCATCTTACTGTTGTTTGCCACTCTATTTTTGGCATGATTAGTCCCAAAAACACCTAACGCTTTTCGCATTTAACCCCTTCGTTCTCTATTGAGGAAGAAGGCTCACTAATCATGAATGGATATTCGAACGAATTTTACCCCAACTGTTCACCATCAATTACCTCTGCGCGGTACCGGCGCGCTTTCCACGGTCAAATCCGGCGGACTGGTACTTCTTCCAACGGCCAACTTGTGGCAAATGGTAGTTGATGGCACTAAAGCCAGGTCGGTCAGTCAATTGCTGCAGGCCTGCCCGCCAAACAAGCGTAACCAGCCGGAGCTGATCTTTGCCGACCGCGAAACACTCGTCAACTGGTTTCCTCACATCCATCCCAAGCTGGACACCCTATTCGTTTACCACGGCCGTGCACTCACCGTCCGGTTACGGGCTAGCGCTCAGGTTCCGATCTCCCTGATCGACAAGAACGATGAGGTGAACGTACGCCTGGCCATGGATTCCTTCTGCTACCGCCTATGCGAGGATCTGGAAGGTCCGCTGGTTGCCTCCTTTGCCATGGGCGTGGGACAGCAGAGTCTACCTACCCGATTCGGGCAAATCAACTCCGATGTGCTTCGTCGCGCCGACTTTACGGTCATGCGGCGGCAGAAGGAGACGCTGGCCAGTCGTCCGGCCGTAAGAGTCCGGATGGACGGCGACGAATTGCAGTTTCTGTAGCCTGCTACCGTATCTTGGGCCGCCGCAGACAAAGGCGCGCCCATGATCGACCAGCTCGAAGCAATTTACCATCGTTTTAAGGACCTCGAGGTTCAGTTATCCGACCCGGAGATCATTACTGATCAAGACAAGTTCACGCGTGTCAACAAGGAGTACGGGAAGTTGAAACCGCTTGCGGATACCTACCTGGTCTATAAACAATTGCTTGAGAACCTGGAGACGACCGCGGTCATGCGCAAGGATTCCGATCCGGAGATGCGCGAGATGGCTCAGCTTGAATTCGAAGACCTGCGAGAACGAAAGGAAGACCTCGACGAGAAAGTCAAGGTGATGCTTATCCCAAAGGATCCGGAAGACGAAAGAGATATTATTATGGAGATCCGCAGCGGAACGGGTGGCGACGAAGCCGCCCTCTTCGCTGGGGATCTTTTTGATATGTACAAGCGCTACTCCGAAACCCAGGGATGGAAGATCGAACTGATCGACGAAAATGAAGGTACGGCCGGCGGCTATTCGAAGGTGGTCTTCGAGATTCACGGTGACGATGTGTACAGTAACCTGAAGTTTGAGTCCGGCGTCCACCGGGTACAGCGCGTACCGAAAACCGAAAGTCAGGGGCGAGTCCACACCTCCGCCGCCACCGTTGCCGTGCTTGCTAAAATGGAGGAACAGGATATCAACATCAACAAGGCAGACCTGAAAATTGATACCTTCCGCGCATCGGGTGCCGGTGGGCAGCACGTCAACAAAACCGAGTCTGCGATCCGTATTACGCACCTTCCCACCGGAATCGTATCGGAGAGTCAGGACGGCCGGAGCCAGCATAAAAACAAGGAAATTGCTATGGCGCAGCTATACCGGCGCATCAAGGAAGCGCAGGATACAGCCGCGGCTGACGAATTAGCCAGCACCCGGAAATCGCTCGTGGGCAGCGGCGATCGCAGTGAAAAGATCCGTACCTACAATTATCCCCAAAACCGGGTGACCGATCACCGGATCAATCTTACCTTACATAATCTGGATAAAGTCATAGCCGGCCACCTGGAACCCGTCGTCGAAGGTTTGCAAGTGGCGGAAAACAGCCAGAAAATGAAGGAAGGCATATAATATGAAAGCACTATACCTACTGTCCTGCCTCCTGCTGTGTTCCATAGCCTGCAACACCTCGCGGCCGGATAGCAGCAGCGAGTCCGCCGAGGTCACCTCCACTCCAACCACTATCATTCTGGTCCGTCACGCCGAAAAGGACTACGGGGACGACCCGGATTTGATTCCCGCCGGACAGGAGCGCGCCACATTACTGGCCGAGATGCTGAGTAACACCGAACTGGATGCCGTCTATA
>JBASAV010000226.1:0-2631 GCA_049650785.1 Lewinella sp.
CCCATCGTGTACGTACCGCCCGGAAGCTTGACCATTGTGAAGACCACCTCCGTACCCGGTATATCAATTTTTTCTGTTTCTGTTTGGGCGCCGAGCGCAGGAAAAATGAGGACCAACAAAAGGGAAAGTGGGAATTTATACATGATCGACCTAGCTGTGACTTTCCGGACAATATACATTACCTGCCCCATCCGAATGACACCTTTATCCATTTCGTACGGATCGGGCTGTCGGCACTTCGAGAGACAATCCAACCCGACCCTTTTCTCGTAAACCATTCAAAACTCCTCCTACTTAAATTCTGCCAATTGAGTACGGACATTAGACACCACCACCACTTACTCGATAAACACCAGAGGTATATTCTGTGGAATTTAAATTATATGAAGAAAAGTGCTGTGGCGGGCCTTGGTTGCTCAACCATTAAGGGGTCTCATTTCGTTGTATTATGGCAGTGTCCTCCTGAAACCTACAGCATTAGTATATGAAACTTATCTACCCACTAACCTTTGTCGCCGCTATACTCCTCATCCTCGGGGGGGCCTACCTAAAAGTGCAACTATTCGGTTCCGCTTTTTGGACCGATATTATGATTGGTGGGGGCATCTTACTGTCATTCGCCGCTTTTGCGGGGGTATTGCTGGAGGGGGAGAATGGGTTGGAAAGCGCATAATGCCTTAACAAGCTTTAACCCTACCCTTAACCGTTCCTTTGCGCCAAAGCAATCTGGAAGTCCGTTTGAGCAGCAAATTGACTACCATGAAACTCCATTTGCTTGCCCTTTTCACTTTCATCTTTGCCGGCCTGGCTACCGCTCAAACTTCTTTGGGTGTATACGGTGCCTTTGGCCAGTCCAACGTTCGTTCCGGTGACGCCTTCGACGGAGTCACCGACCAACTGGATCAGATCGGCACCGCTACCTTCGGTATGACGGCGGAGCTTCCCCTTTCGCCATTTATCAGCCTCCGCCCCGGATTGGAATATACAAGTCGCGGGACCGCCATCGGGATCACCGAATCGGTTGATCTAGGCAGCATCAATCTGCCCGTGGGAGCCCGTGCCAAGACCCGATTCGATTACATCGAAGCTCCGCTGCTCCTCCAACTTAATCTACCTACGCAGAGCGCCATTCAACCCTACGTGATCGCCGGTCCCTCCCTGGGCTATGCCACATCGGGTCGGGTGACCACGGCTGCGAAAGCACTTATCGAGCTCGATCTGTATTCTTCATCCATCAATCTGGACGCCATCCGGTACGATCGCTTCCATGTGGCCGCCGTCGGTGGGGTAGGTGCCAAGGCCAGGCTGGGGGAATCCACCAGTCTGTTCTTCGAAGCCCGCTACCAGCACGGCCTCAGTCAACCCTATGACGTACCCGTCATCCAGGACAAGGTCGGTTTCCAGGGATGGAACCTGGGTGCCGGCGTCAGCTTCGCTCTGAACTAAGGTTACCGTGCCGCAAACGCTATACTTCGCCCCGATCTGCTTAAAACAGGTCGGGGCGAAGCAGCCTGGGAGCGAACCTAACCGCCCCCAGGCGCTTGTAGTGCGGAAGAGTGTTTATGAAGTACCTGATTCTTGTTTTTCTGTCCGTTTTGCTTTGGTCGAATGGGTGCCATACGTCTACGGAAGGGGATGCGAAGGGGGATCACTTCTTATTTCTCAGTACCGGTGGACTCACCGGCGCGCTGCTTTCGGGAGACGTGATCCAATTCGGTGATGAGGAGCTGATCATCACAAACCTGATCACCGGCCGCGATACGACTGTTCCGGTGAGTGCCGTGCGCAACGTGCTCACTATCGGACCAACCGGCGATCCGCAAATAATCGCGGACAAGAATCGACAGCACCTGGTCCGCCTGGACCAACCCGGCGTCATGATGGACACGACGTGGTTGACGGCGCAACCCTTTAAGTACGAATACCTGGATCAGACGTACTGGGCGAGTTTCGAACCCAGTTTCACCGGATTCCCGGAGTATGCCCGCTCCAACGCTTTGGACTTCGTCAACCGGCTGGTGGATTGGAGTGCAACGGCCCCGGGTCTGGAATTTTCCGAGTACGCCCTTACCCAGACCTTCGGTCAACCGATTATCATTCTCTCCGAACGGGAACGGGGCCAGTACCGTGACGATCAGGTGATTTTAGTGGATAGCATAGGAGCAGAATCCTTTACCGGCCGAATAGTAGCGGGTTCGCCGGCCGGAGAAGTACCCATCACCTTCACCCGGACAAGCGGGTTGGCGAATTCTTTTCCGCCGGATGCGTTCGTCGCTGAGGTCAACAGCGGTTTTTCGCGGAGTTACTTGCTGCTGGACCGTGACCGGCCGGGCGTTTCCACTCCCAGCAACGAAAAGCGGCTCGCCCGGCGCAGCTTTATCGATCCAGGTGATTTGGGGGCCATAAGCGCCAGTTTCCTGGATGATGGATCGGTGATGCTCCTATCGGACGACCATATCGTACTGCAGGGGAGCTACGTCCTCGATCTGGACAAGGGATTGCTTACCGTTACGGACGATACCGGAGCATCCTACCGCATCTTCGTGGATACCCAGGATGGCATAAGCTTCACCGTCCCGGTCTCTGTGGTGGAGTTGGAGGGTGGCCGCCTGGTCGGGGAAGACAATTACC
>JBASAV010000227.1:0-6580 GCA_049650785.1 Lewinella sp.
GTACCTCAAGGGGCTGGTGCTGCGGGTCGATTAAACGGCGATCAAAAGCGTCGGGACGTGGCTGTATCTCAGGAACCGGGAGAACAATCACTTCTCCTAATGTTTCTGTATTGCATATCCCACTATGTATAAAAAACTTTAGCGGCATTAGCCTGGGAGGCTGATCTTCACGCCATCACCGGTAAGTGGGCTTTCGTACCCTTGAAACGGTGGCTCTTTGCCGCCGATCAGCGCGTCCGGGATGACGGGAACACGTCGTTTGGTTTACCTTAACTCCCGGCTGCGAACACCCCTTTTGGCTAACCGTTACGGTACAATAGGACTTTTATAAGTATACCCCAATTGGCTGCAAGCATAGGTAAAAAAATAGGCAGGTTCATATTTTGGCTAGTAGTCTCCTTGTTGGGATTAGTGGTCCTCGTTTTCCTTCTTATCCAACTTCCGTTCGTACAGGATCGCCTGACAAGGGAGGTAGAGAAGGTGGCGGCAAATACGTTGGGTACGGATGTGGGAATTGGAGAGATTAATCTGCAGTTCCCTTCAAATCTGTCGATTGACGACGTATATGTCAATCACCCCGATGGCGACACCATTGCGAGGTTAGGGCACCTTGGCATAGGGCTCGACATGTTCGCCCTGGTGGGATCAACCCTGAATATCACCAGCGTCGAGATCAATGACGTGTACGCTAACGTCGTGACGACGGATTCCACGAGCAATATCGCTTTTCTGATGGAAGCCTTTGCTACGGATTCTACCGCTGCCGCCGTTGCCACGCCTGCCGACACCACGGCCTCCGGTGGTTTTACGATCAACCTGAACGGGGCCAAACTGCTCCTCACCAATGCCGATATTTATTACCAGGACGACCCTATGGGGATCCTGGCGGACGTCACCGCCCAGCGCTTAGAGGGGGAGATCGATGAGGCCGACCTGGAAACGATGGAATTTGCCATCGATTACCTCGAACTCGAAAGTGCCGATGCCCTCATCGCGCTTGGAGAAAGCAGCACGCCAACCGACACAACCGCCGAATCGGCGCCCATGGCACTGGCCGCGGGTCGGGTCACCATTTCCGAGAGCAACTTCTCGATACGTTTGGACTCGCTCGATATCGCTACGGCCCTGCCCTACGTCAATCTGGAGGGAGCCGATCTGATGTTGGGGGAAACCCTTTCCTTCAATGGCGAATTATTTCAAATGCGCGAGTTCGGTTTCCAGATGGATACCCCGCTTCCCGAAATGGAAGGGCCCGGCATCGATTACAATCACCTGGCTCTGTCCGATGTGGAAGTGGAAGCTACCGACATCGCTTACATCGTCGACTCCCTTCACCTTAACCTTCGCCAGCTACAGGCAAAGGAGCGGAGTGGTCTGGAGATACTGCGCACGGAAGGCATTGTGGAGTACGATCCCACTTTCCTAGGTCTGGAAGGTTTCTTGCTGCGTACTAATAACAGCGAGCTAACCAGCGACAACACGGCCATCAATTACGACTTCGCGGCCGCCAATCTGGAAGAGATGGTTGCCCGCGCCCAGTTGGATGGATACATTGGCATGCAGGACGTCGCCCTGATCGCGCCGGAACTCGCCGAGGTGCCGGTGGTAGGGAATAACCAGCAACAACGGGTGACCTTCTCCGTCCGTGCCAGCGGAACCACGCGCGATCTGGAGATTGGACGCATTGAGATAGACGGACCCGGTATTAAGGTGCGTGCCAGCGGAAACGCGACGGATGTCTTAGATCCCCAGCAAGCCGGTGGACGTCTGTACCTGCGGGAACTTAGCCTGACTCCCGGGCCGCTGCTACCCCTGCTACCCAGCGGCACCCTCCCCCCGGACATTGACTGGCCGCAACGGATCGTAGCCGAAGGAACGGCTACTTACCAGGGCGAACGCCTGGAGTTGGACCTCTACGCCCTAGAGAACCGCGTATTCGGCAACGGTCTAAACAGCCGGGTGCGCACCAGCGGCGTAGTCAACGGCGTACAGAGCTATCCCAATACCCGCCTGAACGTAAAGCTGGATACCTTACTCGCCACCCGGGCTACCATATTGGCCTACGTGCCCCCGGGAACCCTGCCGGAGGATTACACCATACCCAACTTCGTACGGGGTAGCGGATCGGTATCCGGTCCGATGGACAACCTGGACGTCAACCTGCAGCTCAATCTGCCCGGAGACAGCACCTATGCCCGCATCAACGGAAACGTGCGTAATGCCCTGGACCCAGACAACCTGGCTCTGAATATGGAAGTAACGGATCTCGGCATCAACATTGCCGACGTACGTTCCATTCTCCCCGATAGCCTCATCCCGGAGAATATCAACCTGCCTAACCTGCGCATCCAAAACGCCAGCTTCTCCGGCTCGCTGACAGATCTCACCTTCGATGTCCCCCTGGAAACAAGTAACGGTTCCTGGAATCTGAACGGGCGGTACAATCCGGAAGACCTGAACGTACGTGCCGATATCAGCAGTATTAGTCTGCCGGACCTGTTCACCGGGGCAATGAGGGATTCCCTGCTATCCCTGGATTTAGGTCCCCTGAATATTAGTGCACAGGTCAACGGTCGGCTGGAACCGGCCATGGATCTTGACATTAACGCCACCGTACTGCAAACCGAAGGCGATTCCCTCGCTGACGTTGCCGCCTCCATTACCGACAGTCGCTACCAGGCGACCTTTGACCTGATGCACCCCGATATGCTGGCGGAGGGAAGCGGACGCTACATCATAGCGGCCGATAGTTCCGTTTTTGCCGAAGCCATCGTCAATGTGGAGCGGATCGACCTCGGGCGCTGGAACCTGATGAACGAAAGTATGGTGATCGAAGGAGACCTCGTAGCCCGTACCGAAGGCATTGATGTCTACGAAATGGACGCCTTCGTCAATCTGGATGACTTCATCATCCAGGGACCGGAGGGTAGCGTGTTCGTGGACAGCCTACGTCTCACCGCTTCACTCCACGATTGGGAAAATGAAATTTACCTGCGCTCCGACGTCATGGACGGCGAAGTACTTGGCTATTTTGATCCGCTGGTGACACCGGAGAAAATAGGGCAATTCATCATGGCCTACTGGGATGAGAGCATGCGGCAACCTAATCCCGTAGAGAACGGCGATGAGGTAGACATCGCTTTCCGCCTTAAACGCCCGCAGGTGCTCACCAGTGGCTTGGTACCCGGATTGACGCAACTATCGCCGATCGAGTTCAGCTTCCTTTACCGGGATGCTAACCCGGAATTATTGATCAACCTGTCCGTACCCGAGGTTGTCTACGCCGGTCTGGAAGCGCGTAGCCTGGCCTTCCAGGCCATCGGTGACACCGCGACCATGAATTTTAATGCCGACTGGGAGGACGTTAGCATCAACGATCAAATTGAGCTTGGACGGACGGTGATTTCCGGTGAGACGATTAACCAAGAACTGCTGGTTCAGCTACAGCTCTACACCGAGAACGACAGTCTACGCCATTACCTCGGCACCTACATCGACCAGGCGGGCGATACGCTGATGGTCCGCCTGGAGGAGGAGCAGATCATCAACTTCGAGACCTGGTCGGTCCCGGCCGACAACCTGATCAGTATGGTGGATTCCTCGCTCCTGATCCGGGACTTCGCCCTGCGGCACCAGGGGCAGTCACTCGAAGTAGAGACCACGGATCCGAGCCATGTGATGATCACTTTCGACGACTTTAATTTGCGAACCCCCAGTCGGCTCATCTTCTCGGAAGAAGAGACGGCGGCGGGTTCCCTCAACGGTACCGTCGGTCTGGACAACGTGCTTACCAATCTCGGTATTCGGACGGACCTTAGCATCGATAGCTTGGCGTGGTCCGGCACCTTACTGGGAGATCTAACCGCGGATGTCACCTCATCGGACGAACAGACCTACGCCCTGGATATTGGTCTGCAGGGCGGCGGCAACGATGTCACGGTAGACGGAACGTATGATCTGAATGGTCCGATGGACCTGATGGTCGATGTCAACGCCCTGCAACTCGAAAGCGCCGAGCCATTCAGCCTCGGGTATCTGCAGGAGACGACCGGTTATCTGGAAGGCCAGATTGCGCTCGCTGGCACCGCCCTGGATCCCAGTCTGGACGGTCGCCTATCGTTCACCGATGCCAGCCTGATTATCAGCCTGCTGGGAGAAAGATTTCAAATCGGAACCAATCCGATCATTTTCGAGGACGAGCGGATCACATTCAGTAATGGTTTGCAGATCTTCGATACCAACGGCAACGACGCCGAAGTCACCGGTAACATCACCCTCAACGGACTGGACGACATCCAACTAGATATGCTGGTCGTCGCCGAAGACTTCACGGCGATAAATTCTACCGAAGACCAGAATCCGGATTATTACGGCAAAATGTCAGTGGACGCCCGGGTGGACATCAGTGGCACCGCCACTCTTCCCTTAGTCGAGGTTGACGCCACCACGAATGAAGGTTCGGATATCACCTATGTGTATACGGTTCCTTCGCAGGGACTTGTCGACGTAGAAGGTATCGTAGAATTTGAGGAGCGTTACCAATGGGCCGATATTCTCCGCCGCGATACGGTTACCGTTGACGACAGTCTCGCCGTGAGCCGGACGGGATTAGATCTGACCCTGAACCTGGAAATCGATCCCAACCTGCGAGTAACCGTGGTGGTGGATCCGGTAACCGGACAGACCTTTACGGGCAGGGCGGAAGGAAACATGACCCTGAACATCAGTCCCGACGGTAGTCAGGAAGCCACCGGACGGGTGGAACTGGTGGAAGGAACCTACGATTTTGTATACCAGGTCATTAACAAGGAATTTATCATCGTACCCGGCTCGACGGTCACCTTCAACGGAGACATCGCCAACCCGATTCTCGACCTGACTATCCGCCATCGCGTGGTCACCTCGCCCTTGCCCCTGGTCGAAGCGTTCGATAACGCCAGTGGAGATGCCAGTACCCTGCGTCGCAAACAAACCTTCTTCGTGGAGGTCGGCCTGGAGGGAGACTTACAGTCCAGCGACCTCACGACTAACGTCACCTATCCCCAGGATGAATACGGTAACCTAGGTTTGGACGCCGTAGATAACGCGCTGAGCACCCTTCGCCAGGATGACAGCCGCCTTACGAGTACCGCTTTCCGACTGCTGGCTTTCGGCGGCTTTAATATCCCCCTCGTCGACGCGGGTGGAGGCGACGGTACGAGCCTAGCCAACACGACGCTCAACAATGCCCTGGGAGGTTACCTGAACAACCTCGCCGATCAATATGTCGGCTTTGTCGATCTGGATTTCGGGCTGGACAGCTACCAGGATACGGATGGGAGTACCAATACCAATTTGCGGGTTAGTCTTCAGAAGACGCTTTTCGACGATCGGGTTGTCATCAGTGTCGATGGCGTTGCCGGCAATGATTCGGATGAGGTGGCCGGTACGTCTCAGACCTACCTGGATAACATCACCGCGGAATACCTGATCAATGACGACGGAACCTTCCGTCTCAAATTCTTCAACGACCGCGATCGTGATGTGCTCATCGGCGGGAACGTCTTGCGCTACGGCGGTCGACTTACCTTCAGCAAAGAATTCGACCGGTTCAGCTGGGGTGGAAAAAACAGCGGTAAATGATCGGTAGAATATTCATCATCCTCCTCGCGGTAACCGCGATGGGGTGTAACGTCACGCAATTTCTTCCACCGGACGAATACCTCTATGCGGGTGCCACGGTGGAAGTGACGGCGCCGGACTCCGTTGATGCCAGTGAGCTTACGACACTACTGGAGTCCGCGGCCAATCAGCGAACCAACGCGAAAATCCCTCTCATAGGCTACCGGAACGTTTGGCGGTGGTACAAATTCGAGGCCAAAAAGGAAGCTAAACCGGAGAAATACGAGGAGGACCCTACCGAGGAAAGAGGCGAGGAACCCATCTTCTTCGATGAGACCGTAGCCGATGGTCTTACCACCCTGATGGCCAACCGGGCGGCCAATAAGGGGTACTTCCAAAACGAAGTCACCTTCACCATCGATACCTCCTTCGAGGACCGGGAAGTGGAAGTGCACTACGATGTCGAAGTGGGTGGTCCGTACCTGCTGGACACCGTCCGCCACGTCTGGATGGATACTTCGGTAGCGCGAATATTGTCGGACCGCCAGGACGAATCCATCCTGGAAAAGGGCCAGCATTATGACCTCGATCGCCTCAAAGCGGAGCGGCAGCGATGGCGGCAGGCGTTACTGGAGAATGGCTACTACTACGCCAGCGACAATGATTACCTGTTCCTTGCGGATACCGTGGCGGGCAATCACGACGTAAGCCTGCTGGCGAAGCTGAAAACCGATATACCCGAGGAGCATCTTATCCGTCAGCGGATTGTAGAGGTCAATGTGTATCCGGATATTGAGCCGGGCGACACCGTCAGTCGCAGTAGGCTGGCCGTCCAGAAGGCAGGCGGTATCAATATTTACTGCAATGAGTGCCCGCTCCGCCCGGAAATCATAGATGAAGGTTTCGCAACCGAAGCCGGCTTCCTGTATGATCCCGAATTACACCGAAAGACGCTACGGCGTCTGGCGAGCTATAATAC
>JBASAV010000228.1:0-14709 GCA_049650785.1 Lewinella sp.
GGCGTTCATCCAGGTGCCGTTGTCTGGCAATAGTCCGTACTCCAGCGGATATCCCTCGTAGGCGGCCGGGGCGAAAACGACATCGAATGAACGGCCGTCCTTTTTCAGGGTCAGGGTAATGGTTTCCTGCCGTTCCCGTGTAACCCCCTGGGCGTGTAGCACGGCCGGATTACCGAGGTAGCCGAGACCATACGCTTTCATAAACTGTTCATTCTCTACCGATACGACGGGGCGGATCGCCTCCACGGCTTGATCCACCGGCATCCCCGCCACGTGCGTCACGCGGGCGCCGACCGCCTGTGGATAATCACGGTGCGCGCCCTGTACGTATATCCCATCCGAGAAAGCGTACAGGTTGTACGGCATCTGTTGAATACCCAGGTCATTCCCGGCGTGCCAGGCATCCAGCCCGAGGCGGGTGTGGCCGTAGCCGAACAGGGCGACTAAGCGGGCTAGTCCCACGGCCACTTCATGGTCCTCCAGCTCTGGTATGGCGGTGTAGAGTTCTTCCGCCGCGGCATCAAACGCCTCGGCCGACACCTTCTTGAAGAGGAAGGCGTAATTTTCGTGTACGGTCTGCTGCAAAAAGCGCAGATCTTCCCGCCACTCCTCCGGGTTCAGTGCCGGTTGGGCCGAAAGTGACAGCAGGGGATAAATAAACGATAGAAGCAGAAGCAGGCGGCGCAAGGTGAGCATGATTTGATCGGTGTACGAGAACGGGAAACGGCCGCCCAACTCAAGAAGGACGAGACGGGCTTCGGAGGGTTGCCCCCGCCTGGCGCGAAAGTATCCACCCGGCCAGCAAAAGCAAACAGCCCGCGGTGAAGAGCGGGATCACGTAGATGGACGCCGGTGGCAGCAAAAGGACGCACCCTAATGCCCCGGTAGATATGGTACCGGCGGCGATAGCGTATCCCCATTCGTCATAGAGCCAGGCATAGGGAAACAGATGGGCGCCGGTGATGATCGCGTAGCCCATAATGAAGTATTCCGGCGCGCGCAAAAGCAGGAAAACCAGAAAGGGGAAATAGAGCAGCTGCGCAAAATTGAGCCATAGCCCTAGGGGCTGGAGTGGATTATCCGGAAGCTTCCAGGTAGTGCCGAGGATTTTGCTCAACAATAACGCCAGCGGCAACAATAACGCCCCGACGATAAAGGTGAATACGCTTCTATCGTAGGCGGAGTAGGGGGTGGTCCAAAGGAAGGCGATCACGAACCAGAGGATGGTGGCGGCAAGGATAAAATCCACCCCGCTTTTGGTACGGACAATCAGATCGTTGCGGTAGGTATCGAGGGGAGTAGCGAGCATGAGGTAGCGTTGATTACGATACAAGATGCCTGTATCCCGCTCCGCCCGCGAGGAATTTCGTTCAACCGGGTATTTTCACCGACGAGCTACGGGTCAAGGCATTTTCCTGCGCTCCGCCGCCCAAATGGTAAAGCGGGAAAAATTGAATAGTCATAGCCAAATAAAGAAGCTTCTACAGGACGACACCGGCGTATACTAGCCAGATAAGCCGATCAATCAGCCGACATGCGTATTTTGACTACCACCCTTTTCTTTTTACTGAGCCTTTGCTGCCTTTCCGCCCAGGATAGTCTCGACTATGATTTCGTGGTGGACGCCAGCGGCAACGGCGAATTCACCCACGTCCAGGATGCCATCGATGCCGTGCCCGCCCTGCGAAAGAACCGCACCCGCATCTTCATCCGCAACGGCACTTACAAGGAAAAGCTGGTGCTGCCCCCCACCGCCACGAACGTGAGCTTCATCGGGGAGAGCCTGGACGGCACCATCCTCACTTACGATGATTTCGCCCAGCGGGAAAACCGCTTTGGCGAAGAGGTGGGTACCTCCGGATCCTCCGCCTTCTACGTATTTGGTGACGGCTTTTCCGCCGAGAACATCACCTTCGAGAATTCCGCCGGTCCGGTGGGGCAGGCCGTAGCCGTGCGCGTAGACGGCGACCAGGTCACCTTCACCAATTGCCGCTTCCTCGGTAATCAGGATACCCTGTACCCCCACGGCCGGGAGAGCCGGCAATACTATAAAAACTGCTACATCGAGGGTACGGTCGACTTCATCTTCGGCTGGTCGACGGCCGTCTTCGATAGCTGCACGATCTTTTGTAAGTCAGCCGGCTACATCACGGCCGCCTCTACGGAGGAGCGCGATTCGGTCGGCTTCGTTTTTCGCGATTGTATCATTGAGGGCAGCGCCCCGGCGGGTAGTGTATACCTCGGCCGGCCCTGGCGCCCCTACGCGCAGACCGTTTTCCTGGACTGCGAATTAGGCCAGGTGGTCCACCCCGAGGGCTGGCACAACTGGGGGAGCGAGGAGAAGGAGGGGACGGCTTACTATGCTGAGTATGGCAACACGGGGCCGGGGGCCGCTACCGGTGAGCGGGTGGGGTGGTCGCATCAGCTAAGCCCGGAACAGGCTAATGTGTACTACGAGCTAACCGATTTGCTGGGCGGCTGGGACCCCGCAGGGGAATAATTATCGACAAGGAGTCGGACGGGACGTCCTCCACCCGTGCGGGTACGTAAACTGGGATCCGGTACGTACGGCGGCACCGAAAACCACGGGTCGAACACCTCTGATGTGAGCAGGACTAAGCTTTGTCTCTACCGATAGGGAGTCGGATGTGACGTCCTCCACCCGTGCGGGTACGTAAACTGGGATCTGGTACGTACGGCGGCACCGAAAACCACGGGTCGAACACCTCTGGTGTGAGCAGGACTAAGTTTTGTCTCTACCGACAAGCAGTCGGACGGGACGTCCTCCACCCGTGCTTATCGGGAAGACATGTATAGACACAAAAAAAGGCGACCCGTAACCGGATCGCCTTAATTCTATAGCAGTACAAAAGCTGCGATGAGCAGCCAAACCTTACTTCACGTCAAAGCGGTCAGCGTCCATCACCTTGGTCCAGGCCTTGACGAAGTCATTGACGAACTGATCGGAAGCATCGTCCGCGGCGTACACCTCGGCGAGGGCCCGCAGCTCGGAGTTCGAGCCGAAGATCAGGTCAGCGCGGGTACCGGTGAGGGTTTTATCTCCACCACGGCGGTTCTTGCCTTCGAAGTAGGTGTCGCTGTCGTCGGTGGCTTGCCACTTCATGCCCAGGTCCAGGATGCTGTTGAAGAAATCCTGCGTGAGGGCACCGCGGTTGTCGGTGAATATACCGTAGTCGGAATCGTCGTAGTTGAGTCCGATGGCGCGCATACCGCCTACGAGGGCCGTCATTTCGGGGGCCGTAAGGGTAAGCAGCTGGGCGCGGTCTACGAGTAGCTCCTCACCACTGGCGTTGACCGGGTTGCGGGAGTTGATGTAGTTACGGAAACCGTCGGCGTAGGGCTCGAGGGCATCGAAGCTCTCCACGTCCGTCTTTTCCTCCAGCGCGTCGACGCGACCGGGGGTGAAGGGTACGGTGATGTCCTTACCACCAGCCTTGGCGGCCTGCTCGATGGCGTAGTTACCGCCCAGGACGATCAGGTCGGCGATCGATACCTGCTTGCTGCCACTCTGCGAGTCGTTGAAGCCCTTCTGGACCTCTTCCAGCTTGCCGAGCACCTTGCTCAGTTGCTCCGGCTTGTTCACCTCCCAGTGGCGCTGGGGAGCGAAGCGGATCCGGGCACCGTTGGCACCACCGCGCTTGTCGGAGCTACGGAAGGTCGCCGCACTGGACCAGGCCGTGTAAGCTAGTTCCTGTTCCGACAGGCCGGTATCACCGATGGCCTGCTTCAGGTTGGCGACGTCGTTGTCGTTGATCAGGTCATAGTCGCGCTCGGGCAGCGGATCCTGCCACAGCAGTTCTTCCTGTGGGACGTCGGGTCCCAGGTAGCGGCTCTTCGGTCCCATGTCGCGGTGGATCAGTTTGAACCAGGCGCGGGCGAAGGCATCCTTGAATTCCTCGGGGTTATCGCGGTAGCGCTTCGAGATCTTCTCGTAAGCGGGGTCTACACGCAGGGCAATGTCCGTGGTGAACATGGAGGGGTGCAGCTTCTTGTTCGGGTCGTGCGCGTCGGGGATTAAGCCCTCGCCATCGCCGTTCTTCGGCTTCCACTGCCAGGCACCGGCCGGGCTCTTGTAGAGTTCCCAGTCGTACTGGAAGAGGAAGGTGAAGTAGTCGTTGCTCCACTGCGTCGGCGTGCGTGTCCAGGTGACTTCCAGACCACTCGTGATGGTATGGGCACCGTGGCCGCTTTCGTAGCTGCTGTTCCAGCCGGTGCTCATGTCGGCGATGCCGGCTCCGGCGGGTTCCGCACCGACGTAATTTTCGGGGTCGGCGGCACCGTGGGCCTTACCGAAGGTGTGTCCACCGGCGATGAGGGCGACGGTCTCCTCGTCGTTCATGGCCATGCGGCCGAAGGTCTCGCGGATGTCCTGGGCGGCCTTCATCGGGTCGGGCTCGCTGTTGGGGCCTTCGGGGTTCACGTAGATCAGTCCCATCTGCACGGCGGCCAGCGGGCTTTCCAGCTGGCGATCGCCGGTGTAGCGCTCGTCGCCGAGCCACTCGCTCTCCTTGCCCCAGTAGATGTCGCTGGCGGGTTCCCAGACGTCCTCGCGGCCGCCGGCGAAGCCGAAGGGCTCTACGCCCATGGTCTCCAGGGCGATGTTACCGGTCAGCACCAGCAGGTCGGCCCAGCTGATCTTGCGACCGTACTTTTTCTTGATGGGCCACAGCAGCAGGCGGGCCTTGTCCAGGTTGGCGTTATCGGGCCAGCTGTTAAGGGGAGCGAAACGCTGGTCGCCCGAACCGGCACCGCCACGTCCGTCCTGAATGCGGTAGGTACCCGCGCTGTGCCAGGCCATGCGGATAAAGAAGGGGCCGTAGTGACCGAAGTCGGCGGGCCACCAGTCCTGGCTGTCGGTCATCAGGTCGCGGAGGTCCTGCTTAAGGGCTTCCAGGTCGAGGCTTTCAAACTCCTTGGCGTAGTCGAAATCTCGGCCCATGGGGTCGGACTTTTCATTATGCTGCCGCAGAATGCTCAGGTTGAGGGCGTTGGGCCACCAGTCTCGGTTGCTCGTACCGGCGCTGGCCGTGGAGTGGGCGCCGCTGAGGAAGGGGCAGCTCCGGCTCGATTCGTTGACTTCCCAGACCTTACCGTTGTCGTGGTCGTTTTCCTGATTCTGTGACTGGCCGTGGGTGGCGGCCTCCTGTTTGATTCCCGAATTATTGGTGTCTTCCATGTATGCTAAATTTTGGTTTTGGAAAACCGGCGGACCGGCTCCCTTTTGATTTTTATCTCTCTAATTATAAGGGTTAGGCTTTGGCCGTAGTTCAATGGTCGACCAACTCCGCTAGTTCCGAATAATTTTCTCATAAAGCAGAAATTATTTTTGCGCCGGCGCGCAGGTGAAATGCAGACTACGCAACAAATTCGCCCGTACACCCCATCACCCACCACCAACCCGGGCCGAACACCCTTGCAAATACTTGGGTTGACCGTAGCAGTGTAGGGTACCCCCCTATGCTTCTCTCTCCCCCGTCAAATGGTATAAAATTAGCTTATCGCGATAGGGGGCGAACGATATTCCACGGCAATGGCTGAAGTGCGTGATAACTACTTTCAAACGGCCATTTAGTAAATCTATCAATATGAGTGCTAAAAACAACGGTGTCAGTACCGGCAAGTCTTCGAAGCAGGATCAGCTGGACCAGTTCAGAACGGACGCTACCGATCAGCCGATGACGACGAACAACGGGGTCAAGGTCAACGATGCGGGCAACTCGCTCAAGGCGGGCATCCGCGGCGGTACGTTGCTGGAGGATTTCTGGCTGCGGGAGAAGATCAACCACTTCGACCACGAGCGCATCCCCGAGCGGATTGTCCACGCCCGTGGCAGTGCCGCCCACGGTTTCTTCGAACTCTACGAGGCCATCCCCCAATTTACCAAGGCGGGCATCTTCAACGACACCTCGCGGAAGACACCCATCTTTACCCGCTTCTCTACCGTAGCCGGATCGAAGGGTTCCCCCGACCTGGCACGTGACGTGCGGGGCTTCGCCGTCAAGTTCTACACCGAAGAAGGTGTCTGGGACCTGGTAGGCAACGACATCCCCGTCTTCTTTATTCAGGACGCGATGAAGTTCCCCGACCTCATTCACTCCGTCAAGCCGGAGCCGGACCGCGAGATTCCTCAGGCCCAGTCCGCCCACGATACCTTCTACGACTGGGTGTCCCTAACCCCGGAGGCACTGCACAACCACATTTGGGTCATGAGCGACCGCGGTATCCCCCGCAGTCTGCGCATGATACAGGGTTTCGGTATCCACACCTTCCGCATGATCAACGACGAGGGCGTCGCCCACTTCGTCCGCTTCCACTGGAACCCGGTGCAGGGCACCCACTCCGTCACCTGGGACGAGGCCGTGAAGATCAACGGGGCCGACCCGGACTTCCACCGCCGCGACCTCTGGGACGCCATCGACGCCGGTCAGTACCCCGAGTGGGAACTCGGTCTGCAGATCATCCCCGAGGAAGACGAGCACAAGTTCGACTTCGACCTGCTTGATTCCACCAAGCTCATTCCCGAGGAGACGGTCCCCCTCAAGGTTGTCGGTAAGATGACCCTGAACCGGAACCCCGATAACTTCTTCGCCGAAACCGAGCAGGTGGCTTTCCTGCCCACCCATATGGTGCCGGGCCTGGACTTCAGCAACGACCCGCTGCTACAGGGACGCCTCTTCTCGTACCGCGACACCCAGCTCAGCCGCCTGGGCAGCGTCAACTTCGAGCAGATCCCCATCAACCGCACGCTCGCCAACGCCCACAACGATCAGCGCGACGGCCACATGCAGATGTCGATACCTAAGGGTAAGACGGCTTACTTCCCTAATACATTGGGTGGTGGATGCCCCTTCCTGACCTCGCAGAAGGAGGGTGCCTTCGAATCTTACACCGAGCGCATCGACGGCAACAAGATCCGGGCGCGCAGTGAAAGCTTCGTGGATTACTACAGTCAGCCCGCCCTGTTCTACCGCAGCCTCACCGACTGGGAGAAAGCCCACACGGTCGATGCTTACACCTTCGAGCTCGGTAAGTGTACTTACCAGCACGTCCAGGAGCGGATGCTCTACCAGATCAGCCAGATCGATGAGGACCTCGCCCAGCAGGTCGCCGACGGTCTCGGACTGGAAGTGCCCGACAGTGTGGAAGGCCCCGTCAATCAGGCCGTCAGCGCCGATGCGGACGTAGAGAAGATGCAGCCGCCCAAGAAGAAGATCTACCTCGACAAGTCAGACGCCCTCAGCCTTACCCACCGGATGGGCAAGGGCATCGCCACCCGGCAGATCGCCGTACTGGCCGCCGACGGTTTCGATATGGATGCCTTCAAGCCCATGATGGAAGCCCTGAAAGCCGAAAACGCGGTGATCAAGATCGTGGCTCCCCACGGTGGTACGATCACGTGTAGCGCCAATATGGAGCACAAGGTATTCTCCGGCATCATGATGACGGAGAGCGTGCTCTTTGACGCGGTCTACATTCCCGGCGGGAAAAAATCCGTCGACATGCTGCTGAAGAAAGCCAAATACAAGAAGTTCGTCGACGAAGCCTTCATGCACTGTAAAGCCATCGCCGTTGACGGGGAGGGGGTCGAGCTGCTCAAGGCCACCCACGTCGGTGAGTACATGAACGACGATAAAGCCGTCTTCTTGGACGGTAAGCCCCAGGCCTTCATTGACGCTATCGCCCAGCACCGGAACTACGACCGGATGGAGGTGGCTAAGATGGTGCCGGCGTAATCAGGGTCTCATCCGCCGAATACCCCGGATGTGCAGCGCCCGGGTCTCGTCCGCCGAATGCCCCGGACGCGTAGCGCCCGGGGTTCGTCGGCCGAGTAAGATAGAGGTCCCGTCTAGTGCAGACGGGACCTTTTCTGTGGGTAGCAAGACCAGACTCTTCGCATTTGGAAAATGCTTCGAACGGCGCGGCCGGAGGCCGCATCTTACTTGCGCGGCCGGAGGCCGCGTTGTACTGCGCGGTCGGAAGCCGCTGCCTTCTGCGCAGTTGGAGACCGCGAGCTACCGGTACGAGCGACTGGTAGCTTCGTCAGCGGTGGGAAAGTCTTCGGGAATTTCCTGGGTCACCTCGCCGGTAGCCGCCCACTCGACGCCCCGCAGCAAGGTGGTGATGAAGCCTACCCCCTCGATCGATTCGGTATCGTGTCCTAAAGTCGTATGAAAGATGCGGCCTTCCCCGTAGGTGATGGTCATTAAAACGGGCTCGTGCCGGTCGGTGGGGGCGGTGTCGGACTGGTCTTTGCCGGTCGCCAGTACGGTCATGTTTTCGGCGGGACCTCGCATCATGGCGTAGCACTCATCGGCGGTGGTCATCCAGGTGTCGGGCATGCCCCGGGTGATGGGGTGATCCTTCTCTCTCACCGTGACCGGGAATTCGTGCTGGGCACCGTGGACTCCGCCCCTCCCCGGCGAATCGTCCCGGACCAGCTCGCCATCGTTATCGTAATAGACGTACGGGCCGCTGCTTTCGTCGCGGCCGCCCCAGCCGCCCAGTCCGATCATCTCGTTGTACGCTTTCCATTCCGGCCAGGAGTTATCCGCGGCGTGCACGGATACGAAGCCGCCGCCTTTGTTGATGTATTCCTCAAAGGCCTGCTGGGTGCCTTCCGGCCAGGGCGCGGCTTGCCAGCCGAAATTTGAAACGACAACGTCGTAATCCGCAAAGTCCGGGGCGAAGTCGAGATCCGCCTGTGGTTTGGGGAGGTCCTCGGTGGTACCTACGCCGGCCAGCGGCAGGTAGTCGGCTTCCTCATCGGCGTTCCAGGTGTAGGCGCTGCGTGCTACGTCGACGGTGAAGAGGTCGGTATCTTCCAGGTACTGCTTCATCATGATGGTCGACTTGGGCCAGACGACGTGGTTGTTCTGTCCGTCTACGATGAGCACCCTGATCTGGGTAGAGCCAGTGAGGGGCACAGCCATCAGGAAAACGAGAAAGGAGGGAAGACGTAGCATGATCGATACTTGACCGGAAAGCGTAATTGGCCCTGATCCGGTGGATGAAAATTGATGTGAAAAGGTAAGGACTTCCTTCTCATCACAATTTCGACAATAGGGGATATGATCCCAAATCGACGCATCAGGCGATGAATGATCCGGCAATTTCAGCGAAGTATCAATGGGAGGGCCCGGGCACCGGGATACAGCTCCGGTTCGGTACACAGCCGCATGGCCTTGGCTTGTCACCACGTTTTTGATCACGTATCTCCTGCGCTCCGCCGCCCAAAATTACTGGACTAAAAGTGTAGGTTAGCCGACTTATTTCACCCTTCCGGACACTCGCAGGTCCCCGGCTGTTGCCAGGTGACACTACGAGGTCCTGTGTTCATCCGTAAACCGAAGCGCTCTATGACCTAGGAGTGTGCCTGTCGACCCCACTAGTAAAATTTCCATACGCTACTACCGTTGATTTCGTTTTATGAGCCACCGCCTCAACCATGGAACTGCGTACCCGAACGAGAATGTGGACCCCATTATTTCTAATGTCTGTCGGCGTAGTGCTGACCTCTCCCGTAGTTCTTGAGATAAGAAATTTGGTCTGGCCAGGCGGCTATATTTATTTATCGTTGGTCCTGTTCTGGATTATAATGGGAGCATTTTGCCTGACAACGTACACCTTGACGCCTGAACACTTAATTCGGCACCAGACGCCGGACTGGTACGTCAGGACCGCCTGGTTACAAGAATTACCGGTTTCATGGTAGGGGAGCGTCGTGCCCCTTTCCATGCTCAATTGTTTTTTCCCTCGCGATGGCGCACGCTGACGGTACGCTTCGAAGATAATTCCAGTATGGTTGTGCAGAGTCTGTTCATGCGCGACCGGAAGAACATACACCGCCTGGCCCAGGAACTGCGCAAAATTGTGAAACGAAACAGGCAGCGTAGGAAGCGGGAACGGATCAGGTAGCACCGGCTTAATTAGAACGCCTGTTTCAAGAAGCATTGACGACCTATCTTTCATCACCGCGCTGATCTGCTTTTCTCCCGCGCTCCGCCGCCCAAAATGTCCATACAACGCGAGCGGTAACGTGCGGCAGCCAAATCAAAAATTTGAACTCAGGAATCCGAAATCACATATCCATTCCACCCGAAGTATTCGGCACCGGCAAGTTAATAACCAATGGTCCGCTAAGCGATGGAATAAGACAGGCCCTGCAGTTTTTATCGGTTCTTCCGCGCTCCGCCGCCCAAAATGTCCATACAACACGAGCGGTAACACGCGGCAGCCAAATCAAAAATCTGATCTCAGGAATCAGAAATCACATATCCACAAAAACCCCCTCCTCACTAACGTGAATCACCCGCTCCGGCACTGTCCGGTACCCCGCATCCACGCTCGAGTTCTCCAGCCGCAGCACCCCCCGCGGACACACCGCCGCACAAACTCCACAACCCACGCAACTCGCCCGCACGATATCCTGCCCCTTCTGGGCGTAGGCGCGTACGTCGATGCCCATCTCGCAGTAGGTGGAGCAGTTGCCGCAGCTGATGCACTGGCCGCCGTTGGTCGTGATGCGGAAGCGGCTCTGGAAACGCTGAACCAGCCCGAGGTAAGCGGCCAGCGGACAGCCGAAGCGGCACCATACCCGGTTGCCCATCAGCGGGTAGAAGCCCGTGCCGACCACGCCGGCGAAGCCCGCCCCGATGAGGAAGCCGTACCATTTCTGCACCTTCCAGGTCTCGAAGCCTAGCAGGCTAGTAGTGCCGGTGAAGTAGGAATAGAGGGTTAGCGCGGTCATGAGGATCGCCGCCAGCAGCACGCCGTGTACGATCCACCGCTCGAATTTCCAGGCTCGCAGGCTCTTGTCGCTGAGCTGCCGCCAGGGGTCACCGAAGGTTTCCGCCAGGCCACCGCAGCCGCAGACCCAGCTGCAGTACCAGCGCTTACCGACCAGGTGCACCAGTAGCGGCACGGCAATAATGATCAGCACGATGCCCCACACCAGCATGAAGATGCCCACGGCGCCGGCACTCTGAAACTGGTCGAGCTGCCAACCGAAGAAGAAGTCGTAGTCCAGCGGCCAAATGTTCTTCAAATCCTGCTGGGGCTTGTTGAGGGCGCCGAGGATCTCGGGGATCATAAAGGCGAAGGCCAGCTGAAAGAACATCACCGAGCAGGTGCGGAAGATCTGGTACTTGTTGTGGCGGTACTTGGTGATCATCCGGACCCCCATCACCAGAATGACCAGCGTGTACAGCAAGCCGTAGAGAAACCACTGGCTGGCCGTTCCCCCGAAGAGCGAGGTCTTCAGTGGCTCCACCATGGTGACCCAGGGCGTGATGTGTGCCGGGGTCCAGTATAGCAGGATGTAAAAGCCGATCAGGTAGGTGCCCGCCAGGATACCCAGGTAGGCCGAAAGCCCGGCGGGGTCGGCGGCCCGGACGCGGGTCTTGTGCCAGGAGCCTTCGACCCACAGTACCAGGCCGAGAAGGAGCAAGCCGATGCCCGCGGTTACCGCCGGCCAGAACCAGTCGCCGGCCATGTACCGAATGCCGTACAGGATGATGCCGATGATCGAAGCGGCCAGGAAAAAGCCCCGCCACCCGAGGTTCAGCCCCTTCGTCACCTGGGAGTGATAGATGTGGTCGTGCTTGATGCCCGGCTGGGGCTGGAATTTTGGGATGATATACAGGATGCCCCCGAGTACGCCCAGGCCGATGGTCAGTCCTAAAAACAACCACGGATTATTGACCACGGGACCCCTCTCCGCCGCGGCGGTAAGCGAGGCAAACTTTTCGGCGTAGTACACCGGGTCGGAAAGGCGGACGTCCCATTCGGATACGCCCTCCGGGAGTTCTTCGTTGGCGATTAGCTCATCGACGCTTACGTCCACCCGCTCGCGGGTGGCCTGGAACACCTCCTTCACTTTATCCTGGAAGCTGAAACTGCTCCCGAAGGTCTCACCGGTGAGGCCCAGCTCCGTAGCGGCTTCCTGAAAAGCCGGAGCCTGTACTTCATAGATCAACCGTGCGAGCGGATCATCGGAGGTTGTTGCCTGATCGGGGGTACCCGCGTCACTGGAGGAGCCGGCGGAAACCGTACTGCCCGTTTCCGGCGCTCCGGCGTCTTCCGCGTTGGGATTAGGTGCCATGGTGGCCAGCAGGTCCTCTTTGGTGAGACGGTAATTCTCCACCGCCAGCATGCCGGTGAAGACAAGCAGCGACAGGGCGAAGAGGGCCAGCCCCACATACTGCAGGGCGGTTTTGTGCGTACGCTTATCGGGCATCGGGAGTGGAAATGGCACGCGGAGTGCGGGTCTTGAAATTCAGGAAACGGAGTACGGCATCCAGGCCGCGACGTTGGCGCAGCTGCAGGTCGCTGCCCGTCTGCTCGTTGAATAGGTCGATGATGGCGTACTCGTATTCGGCGTAGAATTCCGGATCAAAATTCGCTAGTCCGAGCTGTTGCAGGACGTCCTCGATATTGGCCTCCTCGCGGATCCAGCGCTCGCAGACCTCCTGGCGATAGCGAACGCCCATCAGGTTAAAGCCCCTTACGGCTCCACCGTCTTCCTCGTAATTGATCCGGACGGCCTTATCTCCGTCCGGGTGCTCCCAGTACAGCGTAGCCAGTCCGTCACGACCGTGGGCCGGCACCTCACCGTATACCTGGTACTCGATATCCATGAACTTGGCGGAGTTGAACCAGATCCCGGGATCGTAGGCCACCGGCCGGTCGAGTAGGGTATAGGCGACCGTTTCGCCCATCATCCGGCCGGTGTACCAGACGGCTTCGATGGCCTGACGGCCCTGGCGGGGCTCCCGGATTTGTGCGCAGTCGCCGATGGCGTAGACATCGGGGACGGAGGTGCGGAGGTATTCGTCGACGAGGATACCCTTATCAATGGCCAAATCGGTGTCCCGCAGAAAGGCCACGTTCGGTTTCACCCCGGCGGTCAGGCCGACGTACTGGCAGTCGATGCGGTTCCCTTCTTTGGTCACCACGGCACCCACCGCTCCGGCGCCGTCGTCTATAATTTCCTCCAATTCGGTTTCTTGCTGCAGATCGATCCCGTGCGAGCGGATATGCCGGCTGACCATTTCGCTTTCCTCCTTCGGAAGGGCGTTGCGCCAGTAACTCTCGTCGCGCACCAGCAGGCTGACCGGGATGTGCCGGCTGTGCAGCATCTCCGCCAGTTCGATACCGATGAGGCCACCGCCGACTACTACGGCATGTTTTATGGCGGGTGTCACCTCCTCCAGGTATTCCAGGTCCTGCGCGCTGACCATGCCGCCTACGCGGTCGAGGTTTTGGCCGGGCCAGCCGAATTTATTCCAGGTGCTCCCGGTAGCGAGTACGAGCTTATCGTACCCGAGGGTATCACCGCCGTCGAAGTGCAGAGCCTTGCCCCCGAAGTCGACCCGCTCCACGTAGCCCCGTCGCAGGTCGATGCGATTCTTCGACCAGAAGAAGGGTTCGTAGGGCATCAGGTCTTCCCAGCGCTGGTGGCCCATATACACGTACATCAGGGCGGTACGGGAGAAAAAGTAATCGCTCTCGGCGGAGATGACCGTGATACGTACGTCGTCGCTGAGCTTGCGCAGCCAGCGCGCGCAGGTGATGCCGGCGATACCGTTTCCGATTATGGCTACGTGCATGATCTGTTGGTAGATAGGATGGTAAGCTACGTCTTCCCGCCCGATTCTGGGCGAGGATTACCGTCATGCACGGGGTCCGGTTCCTCTCACTCCCGGATTCCCGATTATCTTAGGCCCATGCCTCACCGCTATTTCGTGCAGCTCGCCTACCGCGGCACCCGCTACCGGGGCTGGCAGCGCCAGTCGGGCGACGTACCTTCCGTCCAGGAGATCATTGAGGGCGCCGCAGCGCAGGTAACCACCGGATCGGGAGAGGGGGACTCGGTGAAAGTGGTCGGCTGTGGCCGCACCGACGCCGGCGTCCACGCCAGTGACTATTACCTTCACTTCGACGCGCGCGAACCCCTCCGCGACAATTGGCTATTCATCATGAATAAGCTACTCCCGGACGATATCGTCCTACACCGCGTCTGGGAAGTGGATTCCGGCGCCCACGCCCGCTACGACGCTACCGAACGAACCTACGATTACTTTCTGCACACCCGGCCCGATCCCTTTCTCCACCTCACCAGCACCCTACTGGAGGGGGGTGAGTTGGACACCTGGGCTATGGAAATGGCCCTGCGCTCCGTCGTCGGTCACCATGACTTCCGCGCCTTCTGCCTCACTCCCGACCGCCACAACACGACCACCTGCGAACTGCGGGAAGCGAGTTTCCATCAGGAAGGGGAGGGGCGCTACCGCTTTCGCTTCGTGGCCGATCGCTTTCTGCGCGGCATGATCCGCATTCTGATCTTTCAGCTGCTGCGGATCGGTCGGGGCGAGATCCCCCCGGACGAACTGGAGATCGCTTTGGAATCCCAGGAGCGGATCTCGGTGGGGCAGGCAGCTCCGGAGGGCGTGTTTCTGAGTGGGGTGAAGTACGAGCTTCGTCCGCCGAACGGAGCGTAGCGGAGTTCGTCTGCCGAAGCGGGTCGGAAAACTAACATAGCGTAGCGCAGTTCGTCTGCCGAAGCGGGTTAGGTTCGATTATGCACAGCTTCCTGGGCAGACCAGCTAACGCTGGGCGGACCAGGAAGCGGCGGACCAGGAAGCCCAACCTACTCCCGAGCCTTGGAATCCATCCAGATCGTTACCGGTC
>JBASAV010000229.1:0-5650 GCA_049650785.1 Lewinella sp.
CCTCTGATCGCTGACCACCGGTGATTCTGGATACCGCCATTATAGTGAGTAGTCCGCCCAGCATGGCCGTCGTACGGAACGGAAAATCGCCGGGGTAGGGGAGGAAGGTTGGTATACCGAGTGTCTCATCGCCCCCGCCAAACCGTAGGATCGCCGCTACGATAAAGCCGGCGAGTGCCCCGTGGCGGTTTGACTGCTTATCGAACAGGGCACATACCAGCGCGGGAAAGAGCAGGCAGTAAACGAAGTCGGAACACAGGAACCACAACTCATATACGCTGCCTACCTGGAAGGCAATTAACGTAGCCGCGGTGCCGACGATCCAGATGCAGCGTTGGATGTAGTTAGCGAGTTTGCTGTCCGGCATCTCTTTGTCGAACAACGGCTTATACACGTTCCACACCCCCATGCTGCTAGCGCTGAGTACGCTGCTGTCGACACTAGACATGACGGCGGCAGCTACGGCGCCCAGTCCGATGACCGCCACCGTCGGAGTAGTAAGGTAGCGGACCGCCCAGGGGAGGGTCGCACTGGCATCGGGCGGCGGAGTAGCGCTGAGTAGTGACCAATCAACCGTTGCGGATACCATACCAATGATCACCGGGGCAACTGCAGCGAGTAAGCAAACCCCGCCGGCCACTACGCTCAGTACCATAGCGGTCCGTTCGTCTCTCGCGGCTAGCACGCGTTGAAAGTACACTTGCCAGGGAATGCCGCCGAAGGTCAGGAGAAGGGCATAATCCCACCATGTCCAGTACGAGTCTCCCAGAGCTTCCCGTGAGGGAAGCAGGCTAGCGGCGGCGCCGAACTTTTCCTGGTAGGCGGCGTAGGTCGCCGTCATCCCCCCGGTATATTCCAACGTGAACGGTACGATCAGGGCCAGGCCGAGAAAGAGAATGATCAACTGGACGACGTCGGTCATGGCTACTGCCCAGAGTCCCCCGAGGGCGGTATAGGCCACGGCAATGGCCGCGGAGATCAGGATCGCCATTTCCAGATCGATGCCCAGTACGGTACTGAAGGTGGCACCGAGGGCGGTAAGGATAGCCGCAGTCCAGAAGAGCTCCCCGGTCAGGGCGGGCAGGAACAACAGGGCGGTTAGGCGACGACCGTAGCGTTCCGCCAGCGGGTCCAGCATCGTACGGTACCGGCGTCGCCGCATGGTTCGCGCGAATACCAGGCCACCGATGACGAGACTGAGGGCATATCCCCACGGTGCCTGGACCCAAACAAGCCCCTGCGTAGCGGTATATTCTGCCGTTCCGTTGATGAATCCCCCACCCACCCAGGTGGCACTCATCGTGAAGACGGCGATCAATACCGGGAGGTCCCGGCCGGCTAGCATCATACCGTCAGCGTCGTTGTCCTCCGAGCGGCGGATACTGGCAGCCCGGATGCCGATGTAGTAGATGATTGCGTAGAAAACGGCCATACTGCCGAAGGCCGGCCAGTGGACGTTCTCGTCCGTGAACAAGTACAGGTAACCCGCGGCCCCACCTAGTAAAACAGCGAGAAGGAGTAGCGGGATATAGCTGCGAAGTTTGCCCATGAACGGACAAAGTACGGCGGGGCAAACATTCCTACGTGGCCGGCCCGGTTGAAAGTTCGGATATTGAGACGCACATGCGCGTACTACCACTTATGTTACTCTTCTGCTGGGGCACCATCGCGTGCGACTCGCCGACGGCGTCGGAACCAGCCTTAGGAAGTCAATTTCCCATGCCGGTGCCGGTCCCCGTCGTGCCACCCCCGCCGCTGGATTACGATAGTACTGCCTGGGTAGAGCTACAGCGGCGGGACAGCACGATCCTTCTCGATATCCGCTATGCCACCGAACACAACTTCATGGAACAAAAAATCTATGATTGTGGCCGCTGCTTTTACCGGCCCGAGGTTGCCGACGCATTGCTGGCCGCGCAGCGAGATCTCGCCTCCAGGGGTTTGGGACTCAAGATGTACGACTGCTACCGTCCGGGTCCGTATCAGCAGCGCCTATGGGACGTGCTGCCGGATGCCCGGTACGTTGCTCCGCCGACCCGCGGAAGTGCCCATAGCCGGGGAGCCGCCACCGACTTAACTATGGTAGAGCTGGCTACGGGGGAGGAACTGGATATGGGTACTCCCTACGATTACTTTGGCGTGGAAGCCTATACGACCACGACGGACTTGCCGGATACAATACTGGCCAACCGGCAGCTTCTCCAGGAAACCCTGCTGGCACATGGCTTCTCTACTATTCGTACTGAATGGTGGCACTTCAACTTCGGCGGACCACGACATCCGCTGAGTGAATGGGTCTGGCCATGTCCGTAGCGCGTCGGCTTCGCTATACCGTCCTTTTACCCCCGCTGGTACCCTTACTTCTCTGTGCCGTACTGGCCCTGCGCGATCCGGTCGAGCTGATCGATTCGGCCAGTCAGGTGAGTGACTGGATCCTGGACCATTTCGACTGGCTGTTCTCTTGGTCCAGCGCGTGTTTTCTCTTGCTGTTAGGGTTCACCTACGCTTCACCGCTCGGATCCACCGTAATTGGCGGACAAGGCGCCGAGCGACTGCTGAAACCCTGGCGATGGTTCGCCATTACGGCGTGCACCACGATTGCCACCGGGATACTCTTCTGGGGTATTGCCGAGCCAATTTATCACGTCAGCGCGCCGCCTCCGGCTGGGCAGGGGCAAGCGGAAATTTTTGCCTTGTCCACGCTCTTTCTGCACTGGACCCTGACTCCCTACGCGATTTACACGATTGGTGGACTCCTCTTCGCACTTGGATTTTATAATCACCGGCAGCCCTTTTCGCTTAGCACCTTGCTGCGACCGGTACTGGGAAAGGGTATCCATGCACGCGGTGGGGCGGTGGTCGACGCTATCTGTCTGTTTGCCCTGGTAGCGGGAATGGCGGCTGCCCTCGGGGCGGGCAGTCTGGCGCTTATCGGTGGCGTGTACGGGTATTTGGGCGTGGACGCAGGAGCAAGCCCTTTGAGTTTAGCTATAGTTATTGGAACGATAGTCATAGCCTTTAGTGCGTCGGCGGCCACGGGATTGCAGCGGGGTATTCGCGTGTTGTCTAATTATAATATTATCGGGTTTATCCTGTTAGCCTTCTTCGTTTTCCTGGCCGGACCTACTGGTGACACAGTCAGCCTATCGGGCAAGGCACTAGTGGATTTTGCCGCCACGTTCGTGCGTCGGAATCTCGGCCTGGATGCGGGCATCCCCACGTCGTGGAGTCACGACTGGACCGGCTTTTACTGGGCCAACTGGTATGCGTGGGCACCCATTACCGCGCTGTTTCTCGGACGCTTGGCCAAGGGGTATTCCGTGCGCCGGTTCATTGAGATGAATCTGCTATGCACGTCGCTCTTCGGAGCCGGCTGGATGGTTGCCTTCGGCGGTACGGCCATCATCGTGGACGGACAGGCGGGCACGCTATCCGCTGCGTTGGCGTCCAATGGACCAGAAGCGGTTGCCTATGCCCTGTTCGAATCCCTGCCGTGGGTTAGTCTGACCGCTGCCTTCTTCCTCTTGCTCATATTCCTTTCCTACGTGACGGCGGCCGATAGTAATGTATCCGCTATGAGTGCCCTCTGCGTACGGGACGTTCGGCCCGATTCAGCGGAGGGCCCGTTGGGGATAAAACTGCTTTGGGGAGCCGTCATCGGTACTACGTCCTGGGTATTAGTGTCCTTCGCCGGATTGGATGGCATACGCCTGATTTCGACCCTGGGGGGCTTCCCCGCGATGCTGATATTCATCATCGCGGCTGTCGGTTTGCTTCGGCTCGCGCTGAAAAGCTACCGAGGTGGAAACAATAGCGGGCCCCAATCGTAACTACTCCATACCTTGAGGAGAGGCTATCCCATAAGACCTGACTTCGCAAAGCCGGACAAATCGCCTGCAACCGTATTAACTGACTAGCCAATAACTATGCCAACCCCGAAATATTCTTCCGACGTAGAAGCCGTCGATGCGCTCGCTCAAGCCTACGAAGCTTTGCGCAGCGAGATTGGAAAAGTTATTGTCGGACAGCAAGAAGTCGTCAAGACCGTCCTGATTTCGCTATTTTCCAACGGCCACTCGTTGTTGGTCGGTGTACCGGGGCTGGCCAAGACGCTGCTCGTATCCACCATATCCGAAGTATTGGAGCTGGACTTCAAACGGGTGCAGTTTACGCCTGATCTGATGCCGACCGACATCACCGGCTCGGAAATTCTCAACGACGAACGGCACTTCGAATTTAACCCCGGCCCGCTTTTTGCAAATATCGTCCTGGCCGATGAGATCAACCGGACACCACCAAAAACGCAAGCCGCGCTACTGGAGGCCATGCAGGAGAGGTCCGTAACCGTAGCCGGTGAGCGCCACGTTTTGCCTGCACCCTTCTTCGTTTTGGCTACCCAGAACCCGATCGAACAGGAGGGTACCTATCCGCTTCCGGAAGCACAGCTGGACCGTTTCATGTTTAACATCCCCCTTGACTATCCCAGTTACGAGGAAGAACTCGCCGTGGTGAGGGGGACAACCGGTACCGAACGCGCTGAGCTAGGACACGTGCTTTCCGGGGAGGATATCCTTTTCTTCCAGAACCTGGTTCGTAAAATCCCGGTGAGCGATAACGTTTTGGAATACGCTGTCAAACTGACCGGCAAAACGCGACCCAACACGCAAAGGGCGGGACAGAACGTTAACCAATACATCAGCTGGGGTGCCGGACCCCGCGCCAGCCAATACCTGGTCTTGGGGGCGAAGTGTCACGCCGCCATTCACGGTAAGTACAGCCCGGATATTGCGGACGTGCAGGCGATCGCCAAGTATGTACTTCGCCACCGCATCGTCAGGAATTATAAGGCCGAAGCAGAGGGCATTACCGAAGAGCACGTAATCGAAGGACTGTTTTAACTGGCTGACGGGCTGTTCTGTAGACAATGCTTCATCTCCCGTTTATTTACGTGCGACCGAGTCCCCTAGGGGGGAGGGGGGTCTTTACCGCTCAGGATATTGAGGAGGGTACGGTGGTTGAACTAGCACCGGTCATTATACTCAGCGCCGAAGATCGCGTGACCATACACGGTACAGCATTGCATGACTACTATTTTCTGTGGGCAGGGGAGGGGGCGGCTATCGCCCTTGGGTATGGATCCTTATACAACCATGCCTCGGAGGGGAATCTCGATTTCGAAATGGATTACATCAATGATCAGATCCGTTTTGCGGCCGCACGGCAAATTTCGGCCGGGGAGGAGTTGCTGATCAACTACGTGGAAGGGGGTGGGGAGGTGCTGTGGTTTTAATAGCTCAATAGGTTACCGCGATTGAACGTGCGAAAATGTCAATATCGAAAGCAGTATGCGTTTCCAGATTGACAAAAATTCAATCCTTGGTCAATCTTATTGAAATATGTGTAAACTTACATCTATTACGTTGCAAAAACTTGTATAATAGACTGAAATGGTTGCATCTTTGCTAATGCAAGGACGAAGCAACGGCTTAGTTCCGATACTGTAAGGTGATGAAATTGGCAGCCATGCCCGCTTGTCTCGCGGGTGGGGAGGTCGGGATAAACCCTTCTACGCTCGGCGTGAGCGCCGCTCTCCGGAGCATAGAAACGGGCTAACCGCCCCGTGCAGGTTCGACTCCTGCCCTTACAGCCA
>JBASAV010000230.1:0-2606 GCA_049650785.1 Lewinella sp.
CCGGAAGGCCTTCGGTCAGCAATTCCCAATTGTCTCCGCCATCCCTGGTACGGTATAGCCCCGACGTACCCGTGTAGCCCGAATCGAAGCTGTGGGGATACCGACGGTGGCTCCACATGGCAGCAAACAGGACATCCGGATTATTGGGATCCATGCTGAGGCTAGCGGCCCCGGTGGCTTCGTCTACGTAAAGCGTCCGTTCCCAGTTGGCACCTCCGTCAGTCGACCGGTAGACACCACGTTGGGTACCATCACTCCACAGGGGTCCCATGGCGGCTACATAGACGGTATCGCGGTGATCGGGATGGACCACGATCGCGGCGATGCGCTCGCTGGAATCCAAGCCAAGGTGCTCCCACCGATTACCGCCATCGCTACTGCGGTATACCCCGTTGCCGATACTCACGCTGTTGCGTACCCACGGCTCGCCGGTACCTACGTAAACGGTCTGGGGATCGGCGGGCGCCAAGGCGATGGCTCCGATACTCTGCACGTAATCGTCGAAGATGGGCTGCAGACTAGCTCCATTGTTAATAGTCTTCCAGACGCCACCGCCGCCCGCGCCGATGTATACGGTAGCCGCGTCGTCGGGGTGTACGGCCAGACAGCTAACGCGGCCGCTCATGGTAGCGGGCCCGATCTGCCGGGCCCGGAGATCACCGAACAGCGCGGTGGTAGTGGTGAAATCGGTTTGGGCCGTAAGCAGCCAGGACAGGCAAAGCCCGCCGAGTATCATAATCGGTCGCATAGCTAAAAATGTAGTGAGTGCAGGGAGTGGGGTACGTACCGGATTACATACCGTCCATAGAAAAGTAATCTGCGGGTAATTCAGGATTGAGCTTTGCGCTTTCGAAGGTCATGGACATGATGGTCTGTCCGTTGACTTTGTTTTCCATGAACATGGGGATGATTACGCTTTCAACCTCCTGATAGTCACTCAGGTACGTTTCCATCGTCATTCCCTTCATTTGTCCGCCCATACTGGTAGAGGACATCATGATAGGTACCATGTTTTCCGTATCGAAGTAGTAGGTGCGGTCGAATCCTTCGTCGTTCGTGACCCGAACGCCATAGGTTGCCGTGCCTTCAATTTCGCGCCCTTCGACGTTTTCGAGCTGATAGCCCCGTTCCTCGGTATCGATGAACACGTCCAGGAAGGGGGTGGAAGTCAGGTCGGCGGATTCCTCCTCCGACATTTCTTTCGGCTCGGTGACGCCCTGCATCGGGAAATACATCCAGGCGGTGGTGCCATCGTAGGCCTGGACCATCTCATTCCCCTGGATACTCATCTCCACGCGGGTTTTGTCGCCCTCCGCCGAGGTTACGGTCATGGGGAACTGCATTCCCTGCATGGTCGCCTGGCCCTCGAATTGGTAGGCTGACAGGGCTTTCCACGCTTCGGTGCCGCCAATGGTTTCTATGTAGGTTGCTGCGATTTCGGAAGCTGGTGGTGCATCACTGGCATTCTGCGCACCCATGGGTAGGCCAAATCCGATAGCTAGCAAGATAAATAGGGTAAGATTTTTCAAGTTAAGGCGATTTGTATGGTCGTACGACCACTTGTGTTGAATGAAGTACAAGGTACGAACCCGGGCCCGGGCGTCCGATCCCCTTTCGATGAACAGCCAGAACTATTCGATTGACTATTCCGGGGGAGCCTCCGGGGTGAAGTTCTATCTTTGTCAAAATCGCTACGTGGAGCTTAAGACACCATTAGACCAACATTTCAAATCGGCCTTTACCGTCGATAACGTCATCTTCGGTTTTGACGAGGGGGCCCTGAAGGTGCTGCTCATTCGCCGCAGCGAGGAGCCTTACGATAATTACTGGGCGCTGCCGGGCTATTTTGTGCGCCAGCATGAGGCGCTGGACGAAGCCGCCCGCCGGGTGTTGCTTGAGACCACGGGCCTGGAGAACGTCTATCTGGAGCAGCTTCGCACCTTTGGCGCACCGGGTCGCCACGCCCTCGGTCGCGTCATTACGGTAGCCTACTACAGCCTGGTCAAGATAGCCGACTTCAGTCCCCAGGCCCTGTCGCTGTCCCGGGAAGTTGCCTGGCACGACCTGACTGCACTGGACGACCTGGCCTTCGATCACCTGGAAATCATCCTGACCGCTCGTGACCAGTTACAGCTCAGCATACGAACGCGTCCGGTAGGCTTCGAACTTCTGCCCCCCGAATTCACGCTCACGGAGCTGCAACACCTCTACGAGGCCATCTGGGAAACTAAGCTGGAGAAGCGGAATTTCCGCAAAAAGATCCTGTCCATGGACCTGATCCTTCCCCTTGACCGAACGCAGGAGGGGGTAAGTCACCGCCCCGCCCGGCTGTACCGCTTTGACGAGGATCGCGACCGGCAGCTGACCCGGGAAGGCTTCAACTTTGAAGTAAGAGGCTGATCGCATTCGACCGGTGGCAGAACATGTCGATATGGCGTGACAAACTTTCCGCATTGCTTAGTGGTCTTAGATTTGCCGGTTGATCGGCGTGAGAAAATTCTTTAAGAATATGAGTCAGAAGAAACCCGACGAGCCCATCGTAGACGATGAGATGCTGGACCATAGCGACGCCGCCCCCGAAGAACATTCCGGCGCCGGCGATCTTA
>JBASAV010000231.1:0-2041 GCA_049650785.1 Lewinella sp.
CGTCGGGTCAACCGTTCAGGTTAGCTACACCTGCTTCGTTGGGACATTCGTCGTCTTTGTCGGCAACTCCGTCACCGTCAGCGTCAGGACAACCGTTGGTAGCGGCGGGGCCGGCTTCCGTAGGACATTCGTCCTCTAGGTCGGTTACACCGTCACCGTCAGCGTCGCGGGCACCGAATCCTACGGAGTAGGTCAGGCCAAGAAACGCGTACTGGTCGTTCTCCTCGGGATCGCCGTAAGCGGCAGAAACACCGTCAATAAGGTCAGAGCTGGAAAACCGGAACCGGTAATCGAGTCCGAGGGAAGACTTAGGAGAGAAGTAGTAACGCAGACCTACACCTACGGGAATTACGAGTCCGCCGCTTTCGTCGGCACGGTCCTCGATGTCCGTATTAATGCCGGTTTGATTGGCGGAGGTACCAGAACCGTACTCCGGCTCGTCATCACCCCACAGGCCGTAACCCACACCAGCGCTGATGTAGGGAGAGAAACCTGGCTTGAACGTAAAGTCGTCGTTGAAGCGGCTGGCAAAGAACGGCTCGATATCGAAGCTAAGGCTAGGCTCGAATACCGTCGTTTCGATGGAAGCGTCCAGCGCGGTCAGTTCCGCGTCGTCGGCCTTATCCGTATTGTTCTGCAGGAAACCGTACATCAGCTGCAAACGGAGGGCAATCACGCTACCCAGACGGCGGCGTAGGTAAACACCTCCCGCGGGGCTGATCTGATCGATTAGCGGGAAGCTGTTGTCGTTAAGGTCACCACCCATGGAGGTTCCACCGAGCTTAATCCCAAATTCCCATGGGTAAGGGCTTTCGGGCATTTCCGTGCTGGCAGGCGTGTCCTGTCCATATAAATTGATACAAGTGAGTACCGCGAAGACTAGTAATAACTGCTTGAGCATATTTGCGGGTTTGACGTGTGGTTGTTTACATTAGTTGGTTTTCTCCGGGCCAGATGGCGCGGAGACTTATACCGCTTTATCGCTTATCAAAGGATTTTGTTCAGGGCGGTAAGTTTCAAGGTGCAATTTTAGGGCTTAATCCCGTAACCTAGATAATATTTACCCTAAACCTGCCGAAATACTCCGTTTTTTCCCGCGCCGTTCTACGATCACCGGCGGTGGAAGCGCAGCAGATGGCCCGGTGTACGCTCGTTATGCAGCTCCAAAACCAGCGCGCCACGTTTACCTCCCTTGCCGGGAAAAAGAATCTTCAACGGGTTGTGCAGGTACCCGTCCTCCCCGAAAAGGGAGAGCTGATGGCGCAGTTTGGGCGGCAGCCGGAACCGCTTCAGTTCGGCCACATCTTCCGGCACGGGGACATCACCGTAGCCCTCTTCGTCCAAAAATTGCCGGACCATTTCGTAGCTGCGCTCCACGCGTCCGGCGGCAAAAACAATACGGTAGCAATAACCGTCTGAACAACCGCCGTGCCGATCGCTGCCCGCCTCCGGAAAGTCTTCCCTTACCCTTACCTTTTCCGGCTCCGTTGAAGACGTACTATCGTAGGACGCCAGGAACACTGGCCGCCGCGTTACCGCCCTGAGCGCCATATTATCTGTTTTGAGTTTCACAAAACTAAACAATAAGTTGGGAATACCCCGCTTGTAAATCATCCTCCCATCAAGTCGCTGCCAGCTCCGCCCCCTTCCCCGCTTTCGGAAATCTTGCCGGGTCGCGTCACCGCAAGTGCGGTGGGGCCACACGGTCGGCTGACCCTGCCCCACCTGATCCGACTCTTCCAGGAGGCGGCTATGCAGAATACGGACCGGCTGCAAATCTCCAGCCAACACCTTACGCGGGACCTCGGACTCACCTGGGTGCTGCACCGGCAGACGGTATGGGCAATGGAATGGCCCGCACTGGGCCAGGCCGTCCGGGTCATCACCCTGCCGACGCGCATGGAAAGAGGGCTCATCACCTACCGCGATTTCTACCTGCTCGATCCGGCTGGTCGCGTCCTGGCCTGCTCGACCTCCACCTGGTCGCTCATGGATCTGCAGAGCCGCCGCATCCGGCCGATTCCTGCTATCGTGACTTCTT
>JBASAV010000232.1:0-3773 GCA_049650785.1 Lewinella sp.
GACCCATACCCGCTACCGCGACCGCGAGATCGACTTCTGGAACCTGGTGAAGGGGCAGGGAACGGTGGACGCCCGTGGAGTACGCAACGTGACCGGTGGCCAGGTTCACGGCGATCTCGTGGCCGACCGGACCTACCTGATCTTCCAGGACAGCGCGGTAAAGGAAAATCCGACGGAAGTGCTCGACGAGACACTCGATCTGCGGGTCTACGGCAGCGAGGGGCAGGCGGGCTACCACGCGGACTTTACCTTTCAACAGCAGAACATCTCGGCGCACCCGTTGACGGTCGAAGCCTACCGCTACCAGGGCTTTTCCATCCGGGCCACCCCGGAATGGAACGACGATAACGTAGACCTGATCACCTCGGAGGGGTACGATAAGGCAGATGGTAATGCGACCCGAGCACGCTGGGTAAAGGTGAGCGGCCCAACGGATGCTGGACCAGCCGGCCTACTCATGATGGCCCACCCGGACAACTTTAATTCGCCGGAACAGATCCGCATCTGGCCGACGGGCTCCAATGAGGGGAAGGAGAACGTTTTTGTCAACTTCAATCCAGCGCAGGACCGCGATTACGTACTCCAGCCCGGGCGTACCTACGAACGAAACTATCGGCTATACGTCTACGACGGACAACTGGATACCATTACGGCCAATCGCATGTGGCAGGACTATGCCTATCCGCCGCAGGTTACGCGAACGGACCGCCGTGGTGCGCTTCAGGGCAAGCGCGTGCTGGTCTACACCCGCAACGGGGAGGGCTACGTGCACGATAATATTCCCGCGAGTATTGAAGCGCTGGAGGGATTGGGCCGGGAACACGGCTTCGAGGTCACGAGTACGGAAGATGCCTCGGTATTTACGGGGGAAGAGCTTGCCGGCTACGACGTGCTGGTATTCTCCAATACCAACAACCAGATATTCGAAAGTCCGGCGCAGCGGGAGGCGCTGCAGTCGTACGTCCGGGGTGGGGGAGGCCTGGTCGGCATTCACTCCGCCTGCGGGAGTGAACGGGACTGGCCGTGGTTTGCCCAAACGCTGGGCGGGCGCTTCTTCCGTCACCCGCAGCGGCAGGACTTCGATGTGGTGGTGCTCGACGATAGTCATCCGTCCACGGAATTTCTGCCGGCCACCTGGCACATCAGGGATGACGAATGCTACTACATGACCCATCTGAATCCGGAAAATCACGTCTTGCTGGCCGCCGATCTGACCACCGTGGAGGACGATCGGGCCGCCGAGTATCCCGGAGAAACCTTCGGTGAGCTGTTCCCGGCCGCCTGGTACAACACCGCTCACGGTGGCCGGCAGTGGTACACGGCCCTCGGTCACCGCAGCGAACACTACCGCGATCCGCTATTCCTCCGGCATTTGCTCGGTGGGATCGAATGGGCCGCTATTAAAGCTAAATAAGGCACTTATGAACCGTCGATCCGTTATAAAAAACACCCTAGCCCTGGCCGCTGCCACGGCCTTTCCCACCATCGTACCCGCCCACGTCCTTGGCGGACCGCTCGCGCCCAGTAACCGGTTGAACATCGGCCAGATAGGTTGCGGACGGATCGCCCGCGGCCACGACCTGCCGGAAACCATGAAGAACGAAAGCGCACGGGTGATGGCTGTCTGTGACGTGGATAGCAAGCGCAAGGACCTGGGCAAGACCTTTATCGAATCGTGGTACCGCGAGAACCGTCCCGACGATAAGGTGGAGGTGACGACGTACGACGATTACCGGGAGCTGCTGGCCAATCCCGATATCGACGGCGTCATCATCTCTACCCCCGATCACTGGCACGCGCAACCGGCCATCGAAGCCGCCCTGGCGGGGAAGGATATTTACCTGCAGAAGCCTACCTCCCTTACCGTGCAGGAGGGGCGCATGATGAGCGACATTGTACACCGGAGCGGCGTTGTCTTCCAGCTGGGAAGCCAGCAGCGGTCGATGGATCCCTGGCCGCAGTTTCGTCACGCCTGCGAACTGGTGCGCAACGGGCGTATCGGCCGGTTGACTTCGGTCCGCATCGGGCTGCCGAGCGACCCGTCGGGCGGCGATCCCACGCCGATGCCGGTGCCGGAAAACCTCAACTACGCCATGTGGCTCGGATCAACGCCGGACGTTCCGTATACCGTTGATCGGGTACACCCCCAGGAAGGCTTCTCCCGACCGGGCTGGTTGCGCTGCGAGCAGTTTGGCGCGGGCATGATCACCGGCTGGGGCGTCCATCACCTGGATATCGCCCACTGGGGAATGGATACCGAATACACCGGTCCGATCGAGCTGGACGCTACGGCCAGCTTCCCGCTGGAGGGACTGTGGAACGTGCACGGCCCGTACCATGTGACCGCTAAGTATGCCAACGGGGTAGAGATGACCATCGATGGCGAGTATCCGAACGGCGTCCGGTTTGAAGGTACTGACGGTCATATCTTTGTTTCCCGCGGGGATGTCGGCGTAACGGCGAGTGATCCCAACTTCGCCGGCAGTGAGGCATTCCAGACCAACCTAACCGACCCGGAAGCGCTGAAAATCGCGGAGGACGATATTCGTCTCTACGCCAGCCCGGAGCAGCATACCAACTGGCTGGATTGTATGAAATCCCGTGAACTGACTATTTCCCCCGCCGAGGTGGCGCACCGGTCGTGTACCGCCTGCCTGATCTCGCACATTGCCATGAAGTTGCCCCGTAAACTGGAATGGGATCCGGTCAACGAGCGTTTCCGCAACGACGACGAAGCCAACCGTATGCTCTCGCGCTCCCAGCGTTGGCCCTACGGCTACGACAATATTCCGGTACTTGCACGCGGGTAAATTAGCCAGTGACTTATGAGATCCTTATTCGCCGTTTGCCTGTTCGGCGCGCTTCTGGGATGTGCCAACGGCAATCAAAACGCCGAGCCTATGGCCACATCTTTATCGGCCGCGGATAATCCGGACGCAAGCGTTCGATTGATCACCCTCGATCCGGGGCACTTCCACGCCGCGCTGGTACAGAAGTCGATGTATCCGCAAGTGGATTCCACCGTTCACGTCTATGCGCCGGAGGGCGGAGATGTAGACCTGCACCTCGAACGCATCGAGCGCTACAATCAATCGGATACCCCGACGGAATGGGAAGAGGTGGTCTACCGCGGGCCGGACTTCTTCGACCGCATGCTCTCTGAAAAGAAGGGGAACGTCGTCGTGCTCTCGGGCAACAACGGCCGCAAAACCGAATACATAAGGGAGGCCATCGACAATAACCTCCACGTGCTGGCGGATAAGCCGATGGTTATCGAGCCCGCGGAGTATGAGGTGTTGAAGCAGGCCATGGCCGAAGCCGAGGATCGGGGCCTGTTGCTCTACGATATCATGACCGAGCGGTTCGAGATTACCACGATGCTCCAGCGGGCTTTCTCGCAGCGGGAGGAGATCTTCGGCAGCTTGGTAGTGGGTACGGTGGCCGAACCGGCGATATCGAAGGAGAGCGTGCACCACTTCAGTAAGGAAGTTTCCGGAGCACCCCTCATCCGCCCGGACTGGTTCTTCGACGTGCGTCAGCAGGGGGAGGGGATGGTGGATGTCGCTACCCACCTGGTCGATCTCATCCTTTGGGAAACCTTTCCCGGCGAACCGATCGATACGACGGAGGTGGAAGTAATGAGTGCCCGGCGCTGGTCGACTGACCTCAACCGCGGGCAATTTGCCAAGGTGACCGGTCTGGAAGAATTCCCCGAATCACTTCAGCAGGACGTGCGCGGCGAGATGCTGGAAGTCTACTCGAACGGTGAGATC
>JBASAV010000233.1:0-3308 GCA_049650785.1 Lewinella sp.
GGTACAGGATGACCCGGACTACCTGCCACGTAAAAAGAGCAATCTAATCGCCGGTTTTGATGATAACGACAACGACGGCGATAGCCTCATCGACGATGCTATCCTCGAGGAGGAATAGTATCTAATAGTTCCCGGATGGCTCTGGCCTTTACGGCGGCACCCGCGTGATCGCCGTGGATGCAAATAGTATCTACATCGAGGCGGACCTTGCCATCCGGTGTCTCTACCAAACCCGCTTCGCGCATCAGCCTGACTTGTTCAATGGCTCCGCTTACGTCGTCGATGCAAGCGTTGGGCTGATCTCTGGGGGTGAGAAGAAATGGGCTCTCGTAGCGTCGGTCCGCAAAACCCTCCCCGTAAAAAAGGACCTCCGCCGCGGTAGCCGCTTTGCGTAACTCCCCGATGGGTGGCCCAAATAGTACCGGCACGTCGAGGGCGGTCATTACGGATACCAGGCATTCTGCTGCCAGGGTATCCCGATTGGTGAAGTGGTAAAGGGCACCGTGGGCCTTCAGATGATGGAGTCTGCCGCCGGCTGCCAGTACCATGCCCTTCAGGGCCGCCACCTGGTAGAGCAGAGAGGCGTATAGCCGATCCGGATCAAGGTCCACGTGCCGGCGTCCGAAGTGTTCGCGATCGGGAAAACTGGGGTGTGCTCCGATGGTAACGCCGTATTCCAGTGCCAAGTCGATCGTTCGTTGCATAGTGAGTGCATCGCCTCCGTGAAATCCACAGGCGATGTTGCAGGCATCCAGGTAGGGCATGAGTGCGCTGTCATCCCCCACGGTATTGTCATACCACGATTCTCCCAGGTCGGCGTTCAGTTCCATGGTTGAAGGTTTTTGGTAGGCGAAGTATTTATTAAAAGTATTGTTCCTGCGCTTGCCGCCCACACTTAATTATGAGAATGTGTTACCTTGCCATTACAAAATTGGATCATGCAACGCAGAAACTTTATCAAATCAACCGCCCTATTCGGTGCTGCCATGGCGGCCAACCAGGCCAGTGCCTACGCACTCTGGAAAAATTCGGCCCAGAAGCGGATTGCGCTCGTAGGGACCGGCATCCGGGGCAGTTCGCTCTGGGGTCGGAACCTCGTGGAGAACTACGGCGAGCAGGTTGAATTTGTTGGCTTATGCGACATAAATCCCGGCCGGGTGGAATTCGTGAAGGGAGCGATGGGCGTCGACTGCCCGGCTTACACCGACTTCGATAAGATGATGACCGAGGTGAAGCCGGAATGGGTCATTGTGACCACCATGGACTCAACCCACGACATCTTCATCGTCGGAGCGATGGAACACGGAGCGAACGTAATCACGGAAAAACCGATGACCACCGACGCCGAAAAGTGCCAGAACATTCTGGATACCCAGGAGCGCACGGGCAAGCAGGTACTGGTAACCTTTAATTATCGCCATTCGCCCCACAACACGGCGATCAAGCAGCTGCTGCACGACGAGGAGGTAGGTAAAGTTACCAGCGTGGATTTTCACTGGTATCTCAATGTGTACCACGGCGCCAGTTACTTCCGGCGGTGGCACGGGTACGTGGAAAACAGCGGCTCGCTCTGGGTACATAAGGCCACGCACCACTTCGATTTGCTCAACTGGTGGGTAAACGCGAAGCCGGTGGCGGTGACGGCATTCGGTGCGCTGGAGCACTACGGTAAAAACGGACCCTTCCGTGGTGAGTCCTGTCGGACCTGCCCCCACCAGGACGAGTGTCCTTATTACTGGGACATCACGAAGGACGAATACCTGATGGATCTCTACGTAGATAATGAGGAGTATGACGGGTACATCCGCGACAGCTGCGTTTTCCGGGAGGACATCAATATCTGGGACAAGATGAGCGCCCAGATCCTGTACGATAATGATGTGGTCGTAAATTATAGCCTTACGACTTACAGCCCCTACGAGGGCTACCGGATCGCCTTTAACGGTCACGATGGACGGATCGATTCCTGGGAGGACATCCCCTACCAACGCGGCGAGTACAACGAGGATGAGCAGGCGGCACTGCACAGTGCCGAGATGGAATTTAAGACGGAGGAAGTACCTACCGAATTTCACGAAGTCATCCTGCATAAGAACTTCGAACGCGACTTCAAGAGCATCAAGGTGCCGAAGTATCGATACGGGCACGGAGGGGGTGACCGGCGCATGCTGGACTACCTGTTCGTGAATCCGGATGCGGAAGATCCGCTGGGCCACATGGCGGGTACTACGGACGGGGCGTACTCCGTACTGATCGGTATTGCCGCCCGAAAAAGCATCGCGGAGGGCCGCATGGTGCGGCTAGACGAGTTGGTCAAGGTGTAAATTCGGAACAATTGCCGGGGTCGGGGGATTACACCGGTGAACAATCATCAGTAGACCCCACCCATGGCCACAGCTACCAACGTACAGATCGAGCCTTCCTGGAAGGAAGCGCTGGAGCCCGAATTTTCAAAGCCCTACTTCGGTACCCTGATCCGCTTTATCAAGGAAGAAAAGGCGGAAGACAAGACCATTTACCCTCCCGGTTCGCTCATCTTCAACGCCTATAACACCACGCCGATCGAGCAGGTGAAGGTGGTGATACTGGGACAAGACCCGTATCACAATCCCGGGCAGGCCATGGGACTGAGCTTTAGCGTGCCGCAGGGGGTAACGGTGCCGCCCAGCCTCCGCAACATCTACAAGGAAATTCACGACAGCCTGGGACTGCCGGTACCGGGCCACGGAGATCTGACCAAGTGGGCCGAGCAGGGCGTATTTCTATTGAATGCCATGTTGACCGTAGAGCGTAATAAACCGGGCAGCCATAAGCGATCCGGGTGGCAATACTTCACGGACGCCAGCATCAAAGCGGTGAGCGAGCAAACGGAGCATACCGTATTCATGCTCTGGGGGGCGTTTGCGCGCAAGAAAGCCGAGCTGATCGATCCGAACAAGCACCTGGTGCTGGAAAGCCCGCACCCGAGTCCGTTCTCGGCCGACAAGGGGTTCTTCGGAAATAACCACTTTAAGGAGGCCAACGAATACCTGATCAAGCACGGTAAAGAACCGATTGACTGGAGCCTCGACTAAGTCGGTCGACCTCCACGACTTACATTTGCAAAAAAGGGTCGTTGCACTACGCATTCGCATTTTTCTTGCTTTTACTACTGGGCTGCGGTCCCGACGAGCCAACGCTCGTGCAGGAAGTCAGAACGGTGAGCGGTAGCCTTCGCTACCTCGCTGCGGACGGCACGGTCACGGCGGACCTGGTGATGCCGGATTCTACCCGCCAGGTGCCGGGCATGATGGGCAATACGATGGAGC